>JAEDJV010000142.1 GCA_016296165.1 Oscillospiraceae bacterium
GCATAACAAGCGTGATAAACTACAGCTGTCAGGGAAAAATCTCTGGCAGCTGTTTAATTTTTCGTTGACATAACAAACTTTAGCTAAATGATTCTAATGCTTGGCAATGGATAAATGAGTTTATAGGGGAGAATGATTCAATATTGTTTTTTAATGAAATTGATGAAAGAAAATCATTTTTGTTACGAAGCGGGAATGATTTGTTTGCTATTTTAAGCGAAACATATGGATTTGAGTTTTATGTAACTAATAGAAAGGCAACTTATTTATTAGCTTTTAATCATCATGATTATTTATATTGCCTTGCACATCCGATGACTGTTTTATCTCCGTGCAGATCGGCTAACAGTCAAAATCGAGGATATACACCGTTTATTCTTTGTATTAATCACATAATTAACCGAGCATTTTTAATTTCGTCTTTGTTTAAAATCCAAAAACTCCTTGCTTAAAGTAGCTTTTTATGCTATAATATTACTATGTATTTCTATATCTAAACGGAGCAAAATAATGATCACTTCAACCTACAGTTCCGGCATTGTTTCAGAGGCATGCTGGTTCATCGAATTTAAAGAATACCTTAAGATGCTGCATAACGGGGCATCTGAGGATGAAATAAAAAAAGAGTTTACAGATAACAATTTCACAGGTGCGCCTAACGAATACCGGGCACAGAGAAATTACGGTTATCTTAAGAAAAGAGTAAGTTCTATGGATGAAAAAGCAATAGAATTGTTTTTTAATCTTGATCTGAAAAATCAGAAGCTTATAAATTTTATATGCATGATGAGAAGCAGCAGGATACTTTTTGAGTTTGTAAACGAAAAATACAGAGAAAAAATAATTCTCGGAGCTGAATATCTTGAACCATCAGATATCAATATTTTCTTCAAGGATAAAGAACTTCAGTGTGATGATGTTGCAGAGTGGAAAGATGCAACAAAGAAGCGTCTTAAAGGTTGCTTTATAACCATGCTTACTGAATCAAATCTTCTTATGGAACGGGATAAAAAGAGAGTGATTACGCCTCCGGTTATTGATATTTTACTTGAAAAATATCTGGAGGGAAACGGGGAATCTGATATTATAAAAGCATTAACAGGGGTGTACTGATTATGACATTACTCGAACAGAGACTTGATAAACTTGAAGATGAAATAAAGAAGCCTTCATTCAGACAGAACAGGGGACTCAGCAATGAGGTAGGTTACTATATTTTCGACTATCCTGCCGAGGATGAACTGAATGTAAGAAAAAGAATTGAATATATAAAAAACAAAAACGACTCTTCCTCTGATGAATACACAATACAGGTATTCGATCTTTATGAAATAATGATTGAAATTCTTAAGAGCAAAGGCAGACTTGAGAAGTGCTTTGATCTTGAAAAGAGCAAAGGATTTGAAAAAGTCAGTCATGGAATATCAAGCCTCCTTCAGGTCAATTCAACTGACGGACTCATAATAAAATACATTGAAGAACGACTTAAGGAAAAATCGATTGTATTTATCACAGGTATTGGCAAATGCTATCCGATAATGCGTTCTCATACAATACTTAATAATCTTCACCTGGTTATAGACTATGTTCCGGTTGTTATGTTTTACCCGGGAAAATACACCGGACAGGAACTTGTGTTGTTTGACGGTGAAATAAAAGATGATAATTACTATAGGGCGTTTAAAATAGTGGAATAAGGGGATAAGAATAATGATAATTAAAGATATATTTGAAAAGAAAATCGACAGAGATATACGCGGTGTTATTAAAGTCGATAAGGGCACAGGCACTACAGAAAATGAGATATCTGAAAGAGAAGCCCTTGAAAAACAGGAACTTGAGGAATATGTTGTAACAAATGAACTTCAGAAGCATTTTGCTTCATTCTTCTACAATTACAAAAAGGGAATAACAGATAATACTGATAAAATGGGTGTGTGGATTTCAGGTTTCTTTGGAAGCGGTAAATCTCACTTTTTAAAGACTCTTGCACATCTTCTTGCCAATAAGGAAGTTGCAGGCAAAAGAGCTATTGATTATTTTAAAGAAGGAAATAAAATCTCTGATCCAATGGTTCTTGCAGACATGGAACTTGCAGCAAATACTTCTACAGATGTTATACTTTTCAATGTTGATTCCAAGGGTGAAAGCTCCGGTAAGCAGTCCAAGGATGCTATTGTAAATGTATTTTTAAGAGCATTCAATGAAATGCAGGGATTCTGCGGTTCAGAACCGTTTATTGCTGACCTTGAGAGAAGGCTTGTAAACGAAGGCAAGTACGACGAATTTGTAAGAATATTTGAAGAAGAATCAGGAACTTCGTGGATTGAAGAACGAAACTCACCTATATTTATTCAGGATGAACTCTGTGCGGCACTTACTGGCGTAGGACTGATGAGTGAAGACGCAGCACGTAATTTCTGCGAGAAATCAACTGAACCATATTCGATAAGTATTGAAGATTTTTCAAAAATGGTTCAGAGCTACATAAAGAAAAAGGGTAACAATCATCATGTTGTATTTCTGGTTGATGAAATAGGTCAGTATATTGCTGATGATTCAAAGCTTATGCTTAATCTTCAGACAGTTACAGAAGACCTTGGTTCTGCATGTAAAGGTAAGGCATGGGTTATTGTTACCAGCCAGCAGGACATAGATTCTGTTACAAAAACAAAGGGAAATGACTTCTCCAAGATTCAGGGACGTTTTGATACAAGACTTTCACTTTCATCTGCAAATGCGGATGAGGTAATAAGAAAACGTATCCTTGAGAAAAATGAAACAGGTGCTCAGAGCCTTCGTGTATTATATGAGGCAAAGGGTACTTCAATAAAGAATAAGATTGAATTCAATGACGGTATAGAAAAGAAACTGTACTCTGATGCAGATAATTTTGCTGCTGTATATCCGTTTGTACCGTATCAGTTTAATCTTTCAGGCAGTGTATTAACAGCCATCAGAACATACAGCTCATCAGGTAAGCATATGGCAGATGGTGAGCGTTCACTTCTGGCATTGTTCAAGGAATCGGCAATGAGTATCAAGGATAATGAAATTGGCGCACTGGTTCCGTTTAATATGTTCTACGAGCCGATAAGAGAATTTATAGATCATTCTCACAGCATTGTTATCAAGAGAGCCTATGATAACGAATTTATCAATCCTGACCATGAGGAAAACTGCTTTGCTGTAAATGTTCTCAAGGTTTTGTTCATGATTAAGTATGTTAAGGAAATCAAGTCAAATGTTGAGAATATCACAAGCCTTATGGTTTCCCATGTTGACGAGGACAGACTTGAACTGAAGAATAAGGTCGAAGCTGCTTTGAAGAGTCTTGTAAAACAGACCTGTGTTCAGAAGAGTGGTGAAAACTATGTATTCCTTACAAATGAAGAACAGGAAATTAACAGGGCTGTTGAAGCGCAGGCTATTGATCCGGCAGAAAAGACTTCAAAGATTTCAGAACTTATTTTTGACGGCATCTGTGATATTAAGAAATACAAGCATCCTGCTTTAAATGGCAGATATTCATTTAATATCAATCTTATTGTAGATGACAAGCCGTACAAGGCTGTTCCAAACTGTCCGATTTCCCTGAAGATTATTACTCCAAACAGCGGCGATTCTACAGATGAGATGACGCTTCGCCTTGCTTCCGGTCAGTCAAATTCAGTTATAGTTGCTCTTCCTGATGACAGAGCGTTTCTTGATGAACTGACACTTGCGCTTCAGATTGAAAAGTTTATTATAGCAGACTCATCAAACAGCGTCACCAAATACGAACACATCAAAGCTGACAAGAAAGTCGAACTTCGTGATCACAATGACAATGCAAAACTGTACTTGTCAGAATCGCTCCGTAACGCTGACATATATGTAAACGGAAGCACACTTCAGACATCTGCAAAGGATCCAACTACAAGAATACTTGAAGCAATAGGAAAACTCGTTTCCAATACATACCACAAGCTTACCTACATTGATACAGCCATGGGTGAGAGTGATATAAACGAGCTTTTCAGCAAAAACAATCAGATTGCAATTGATGGAATGAGTGTTACCCCGAATCAGCTTGCCCTTAACGAGATGGAAAAGTATATCAGCACAGTTCAGTCTCAGCACACAAAGATTTCCATGAAAACTCTTGCAGCTCATTTTTATGCAGCACCATACGGATTCAATGAAGCTGACGTTCAGTGGCTTGTTGCTAAGCTTTTTAAATCCGGTTCTATAGCGTTATGGGTTAATAATGAAGCTGTTACAGTTATAAACAGGACAACGCCTGAGATTATCCGATTTATCACAAGAAAAGAATATCTTGAAAAACTGATGATTGAGAAAAAGGAAGTTGTTAATGAGAAATATGTTAAGGCAGCAAAGGAAGTTTCAAAAGAGCTTTTTGGTGTATCAATTACTTCAGATGATGATGACAGCATAATGGCTGATTTCCAGAGGTACGCAGGTAAGCTGAAAAATGATATTGATGTTCTTCTTGCAGGTTACACAGATGGTAAGCATTATCCTGGTAAAACTGTTCTTCAGGATGGAAAGGCAGTTATTAATTCTGTACTTGAATGCAGTTTCGCAAATGAATTCTATAAAACAGTATATGATAAAAAAGATGATATGCTTGATCTGGCAGAAGATATAGAGCTGGTAAAGAAATTCTTCGCAGGTGAACAGAAAAATATTTTTGACAAGGCTCTTGATTATCTGGCTATCTATGAAGAGAGTAAGATTTATATTGCAAATAAGGAGATTGAAGATACAACAGAGAGTATCAGCAAAATAATCAGGTCCGTAAATCCATATAATCAGATTCACCAGCTTCCTGGTCTTCTTGAAAAATTTGCAGAACTTAATGTTGCTCTTCTGAAGGAACTTGCTGAACCGATATTGATCTCAATTGAGGAGGCAAAATCAAGAGTATTTGAGAAACTGGATGGAAGGCTCTGCAGGGAAAAACTCTCTGAAAAATATGTAAATGCTTTTGAGGAACTCAGAAGGAAAGCGAAAACCTGCAACAATGTTGCAAAACTGCAGAACATCAAAATTGAAGCTGATACTCTGAAGATTCGTTGTCTCGATGAGATCGACACTGAGGAAGCAAAGCTTATTCCAAAACCGCCTTTACCAAATAACGGTGGTGATTCTTCCGGTAGTGAAGATATTACTTCGTCTGTTGTAACAAAGAAACATAAGAATATAAGCATTAAGTCTCTTAATCACGAGGCAAGCTGGGAGATTGAAAGCGAAGCTGATATTGATAAATATCTTGAATCGCTCAGAAAACAGATAAAGTGTCAGCTTGAAGAGAATACCGTAGTTAGAATTGAATTCTGATATAGGGAGAATATGAACAATGAATAAAACATCCATAAAAAACTTTGCAATATGGGCACGAAACAAGCTTATAGAAGAGATTACATATAAAGCAGGTCTGTATGGAATTACCGACGCTGGCATTGCACCGGAACTTCCTGCTTCAACTGATACAATAAAGTTCTATAATATCGGCACTAAGGAACCTGCAAAGGTTGAAGGCAAAGAGATTCAGATGAGAAATTCACTTGCAAAAGTGATTGAAAGAAAAGCGAAGGATCTGAAGTACAAAGAAGCATTTGAGTATGTTGTTGAGGAAGTTGCATACACATGGTTCAACAGACTTATTGCGGTTCGGTTTATGGAAGTCAACGATTATCTCCCTTCAGGTGTGAGAGTACTTTCTTCTGAAATATCCGGTAAAAAAGAACCTGATATGGTTTCGTCTCCGTTTGAAACTGATATTGATTTTACTGATGCAGACAGAGAATATATGGCAAATCTTAAGGATGATGAGCTGTTCAGATTTCTGTTTATTAAGCAGTGCAACAAGCTTAATGAAGTTCTGCCGGAGTTGTTTGAAAAGACAGATAACTATACTGAATTACTGCTTACTCTTTCATTTACTGATACGGACAGTGTAGTATATCATCTTGTACATGACATTCCTGAAGATGACTTTAACGTGGAAAAGGAAGGTCAGGTTCAGATTATCGGATGGTTGTATCAGTATTATAACACTGAGCCGAAGGATAAGGTTTTTGCTGCTCTTAAGAAGAATGTTAAGATCAGCAAGGAGAACATTCCTGCTGCGACACAGCTTTTTACTCCGGACTGGATTGTAAGGTACATGGTTGAGAACTCGCTGGGCAGGTTGTGGGTTGACGGACATCAGGACTTTGATAAGAGTGAGTGGAAGTATTATCTTGAAGAGGCTGAGCAGGAGGATGAGGTTAAGGCGAAGCTTGAGGAGATAAGGGCAGAGGCTAAGAATATTTCTCCTGAGGATA
>JAEDJV010000143.1 GCA_016296165.1 Oscillospiraceae bacterium
TGTCTGATTTCTGATGCCATAACAATAATCCTCCCTTAACTTTAATACAAATATATTTTATTATATAAGCTTTCTCTTATCAACAACTCTTACAGCCTTGCCTTCACTTCTTGCAATTGTCTTTGGTGAAACAAGATGTACCTTAGGGTTGATACCAAGAATAGTCTTTATAGCCGCAACAAGTTCAGCTTCCTTCTTCTGTACATCCTTAACTGTATCAGAGAACTGTTCAGCTGTCATCTCAACATAGATATCAAATGTATCGGTATTGTTTACTCTGTCAATTTCGATCTGATAGTTCGGTGGATATCCCTGTGCGATGAGCACTGTTTCAATCTGTGAAGGGAATACGTTTACGCCTCTGATGATGAGCATGTCATCACTTCTTCCCATAGGCTTAGCCATCTTAACAAGTGTTCTGCCGCATGAACATTTCTTTCTTGAAAGAACACAGATATCTCTTGTTCTGTATCTGAGAAGCGGGAACGCTTCCTTTGTAATGCTTGTGAATACAAGTTCACCCTTTTCGCCCTCAGGAAGAACTTCACCTGTATCAGGATCAATAATTTCAGCAATGAAGTGGTCTTCATTGATATGCATACCATTCTGCTCTGAACATTCAAACGATACACCAGGACCACTTGTTTCTGTAAGTCCGTAGATATCATAAGCCTTGATTCCGAGAGACTTTTCAATCTCCTTTCTCATTTCTTCAGTCCATGGCTCAGCTCCGAAGATGCCGGCCTTGAGGCAGTTATCTTCCGGCTTGTAGCCCATTTCCTTAAATGCTTCACCGATATATGCAGCATACGAAGGTGTACAGCAAAGAATAGTTGACTTAAGATCCATCATAAACTGAATCTGTCTCTCAGTATTACCTGAAGACATCGGGAGAGTAAGACAGCCAACCTTGTGTGAACCGCCGTTAAGTCCAGGACCACCTGTAAAGAGTCCGTATCCGTAACACACCTGACAAACATCTTCATTGGTTCCACCGGCAGCTGTAATAGCTCTTGCACAGCAGTCTTCCCAGAGATCTATATCGTGCTGTGTATAGAATGCAACAACTCTCTTTCCTGTTGTACCACTTGTTGACTGAATACGTACACAGTCTGAAAGAGGCTTTGCAAGAAGTCCGTAAGGATAGCAGTCACGAAGATCAGCTTTTGAAAGGAACGGAAGCTTGTAAAGGTCATCAGTAGATTTGATATCATCAGGGGTAACGCCCTTTTCTTCCATCTTCTGACGATAGTAAGGAACGTTATCCCATACATGCCTTACCTGTGCTACAAGTCGTTCATCCTGAAGTTTCTTCATATCCTCGCGGGACATACATTCGATTTCTTTGTTCCAGTATCTTTCCATTGGTTTTTTCCTCCTGTTTTTTATGATAAGCCGGCTTTTCGCAGGTTATATTTTAATTTGAAGCCTTTTTTCCGAGTTCAAATGCTTTTTTATTGAGTTCCAGGAACTTAGGCGGAACACACTGTTCAAGTGCAGCCTGCCACAGTTCTTCAGAAAAATCTGTTTTCTGTGAAACAACACCCATGAGAACTACGTTTGAAGCTTTTGCATTTCCGGCTTCTTCAGCAAGTGAAAGTGCGTCAACTGCTGTGATATCTATGCCCTTTTCCTGTATTTTCTCTATAATGTTTTCAGGATATACTGCAGCTCCTGTGATAACAGGCATTGGATCAAGTTTCTGAACTGAAGTGATTACCTTTCCGCCTTTTTTAAGAAACGGAAGCCATCTTGCAGCTTCAAGCTGTTCAAAAGAGATGATCACATCTGCTTCACCCTTTTCTATAACCGGGGAATCAACCCTGTCACCGTACTTAACATATGTAACAACAGAACCGCCTCGCTGTGACATTCCATGTACCTCTGAAACCTTAACGTCATATCCGTTAGCAAGAATAACATTTCCAAGAAGTCTTGAAGCAAGGAGTGAACCCTGTCCGCCTACTCCGACAATCATTACGGATTTTGTTTTCATATCTGTATTTTTCCTTTCCCTTACTGATTTACTATTGCATCAAACTTACAGAGTTCAGCACATATTCCGCATCCTACACACTGTGTATGATCGATAACAGCCTTGCCGTTTTTAATGGAGATTGCAGGACATCCAAGCTTAAGACACATCTTGCAGCCCTTGCACTTTTCTGTATCTGTCTTAAGAGGTGCGCTGTGCTTTACATATTTAAGAAGTGCACATGGTCTTCTTGAAATGATAACTGATGGTTCTTCAGTTTCAAGTTCCTCAAGGATAGCCTTCTCTGTTTCTTCAAGTTTATAAGGATCAACAACTCTTACTCTCTTAATTCCAACAGCTTTGCAGAGTTTTTCGAGGTTTACCGCTGCCGCAGGATCACCCTTGAGGTTCATACCCGTTGTAGGATTTTGCTGATGACCTGTCATACCTGTGATTGAATTGTCAAGGATAATAACTGTTGAATTGGTTGCATTGTAAGCTATGTTTACAAGTCCGGTAATACCAGAGTGCATAAATGTTGAATCACCTATAACAGCTACCGAATGCTTTTCAGCCTCCGTTCCTCTTACCTTGTTAAATCCGTGAAGTGCAGAAACCGAGGCACCCATACAGATTGTTGTATCCATGGAATTAAGAGGTGCAACTGCGCCAAGTGTATAACATCCGATGTCACCCGATACTGTAATTTTGTTCTTTGAAAGTGCATAGAATACACCTCTGTGAGGACATCCGGCACACATAACAGGTGGTCTTACAGGAATATTTTCGTCAAGTGAGACTGTTTCATTCTTTTTACCGAGAATCTTTTCGGCTATAATTGTCTGTGAGAGCTCTCCTATAGGTCTGAAGAGTTCTTTACCTCTTACGTTTAAACCTATCTTACGGCAGTGCGTCTCAATAACGTCATCAAGTTCCTCAATAACTATAACCTCATCAAATCTTGAGGCAAAATTGAGAATAAGATCAACCGGCAGTGGATTTACCATGCCAAGCTTAAGATATGAAGCAGATGTTCCCAGTGCTTCCTTTGCATACTGATACGCTGCACCGCTTGTAATTACGCCAAGGGTAGCAGTTTCATTTATATCCTGAATATTAAGTGATGATGTTTCAGCGTATGCAACAAGTTTTTCTGTACGTTCTTCAACGAAAACGTGTCTGCCCTTTGCATATGCAGGCATCATAACGTACTTTTCCGGCTGTTTCCTGTACTCAATAAGTTCCCTTTCCTGTCTGTCACTGCATTCAACAACACTCTGTGAATGAGAGATCCTTGTTGACATTCTTACAATAACAGGAGTATCGAACTTTTCTGAAATTTCAAAAGCCTCCATAACAAAATCTTTGCTTTCCTGGGAATCAGCAGGTTCAAGCATAGGTACCTTTGACGCAATAGCGTGATGACGTGAATCCTGTTCATTCTGTGAAGAATGCATTCCCGGATCATCAGCAACAGCTATAACGAGACCTCCGTTTACACCCGAATATGATGCTGTGTACAGAGGATCTGCAGCAACGTTCAAACCAACGTGTTTCATTCCGCAGAAAGCTCTTGCGCCCCCTATCGAAGCCCCTATAGCAGCTTCAAGAGCAACCTTTTCATTTGGCGCCCATTCAGCATATATCTCATTGTATTTTGCAGCTTCTTCTGTAATCTCTGTTGAAGGTGTTCCGGGATAGCTTGAAACAAATCTGCATCCGCCTTCATAAAGACCACGCGCAAAAGCAGCGTTTCCAAGTAAAAGTTTCTTCATAAATAAATTTCCTTTCAGTTATGTCTGAGATTTTTACTGTAAGATCACATCAAAATGCCATAACCTGTGATTATGACACCTTTATAGTGAACAATTAATAAAAATACATGCATTAATTATATCATTTTTTGTAATATCATTCAAGTATTTTTAGAAAAAAATATTGTGAACTAAAAATAAAACAACCCGAAAATTTAATTTTTCCGGGCTGATAAATAACATTCTGAAATAAATCAGATTAATTCTTCAAAACATCGTAATATGAGAACTGTAACTGACTTTGAATTTTCCTACGACCAAACTTTGAATTTTATAAACACTCAAAGCGGAGTACCCGAAAATCCGGATACTCCGCTTTGGTTTATATATAAAATTTTAAAGGGTGTACAGCATCAGAAAGGAAAATCAAATCCAAAATCCCTGAAGAAATCATCATATCCATACTCCTGACGTCCCTGCTGCGGAACGTCATCAGGAATATAATCCGGAGTATTATCCTGCGGTTCTTCTGTCTGAGGTTCTTCTGAAGCTATATCTTCTTCTGTTGCAGCTGCAGTTTCTTCAAGAACCACCTCAAATTCTGTATATTTATTTTCTCTCAGAGCTGTAATCTTAAGTGTATCGCCGGCTCTGAACTGATTTTTAATCTGGTTGAGCTCTGTAACACTTGAAACTGCCTTTCCGTTTGCCGCAACTATTATGTCGCCGGCCATTATTCCGGCCTTGTCAGCAGCACCGTTTTCATTTACACTATATACATATATACCACCTGCAGAAGAATACTGTGATGAGGATATATCCTGACATGTAATACCAAGCTGCGGTCTGCCCTTAACATAACCGTTATTCATAAGATCATTTACAATCTCCTGTGCTTCATTTATCGGAATGGCAAATCCAAGACCTTCAATAGTTGCTTCGGATGAAGAGTATGATGAAGACATCTTCATTGAGTTGATTCCGATTACCTGTCCTCTGTCATTCACAAGAGGTCCGCCTGAGTTTCCTGAGTTTATAGCTGCATCTGTCTGAATAAGGTGCATAATCGTATCGTCCATTGCTATCTCTCTGTTAAGACCGGAAATATATCCGACTGTAAGTGTTCCAAAAAGATCAAAACCAAGCGGATTTCCGATTGCTATGGCTGAATCCCCTACGTTCAGTGCTGAACTGTCGCCAAATTCAGCCGCCGTGAGAGCAGGTGCGTCATTTACCTTAAGGACTGCTATGTCAGTCTGTGTATCGTATCCGATTATATCTGCCTCGTATTCTTCCTTATTGGAAAGAAGAACCTTTACATTTGAGGCTTTTGATGAAATTTGTGAAGAGTATATTACATGTGCATTCGTTACAATATATCCGTCAGCACTCATTATTATACCTGTTCCTGTTCCGACTGCCTCTTTGGAAGTGGTTTCACCGCCATATCCAAAAAACGGATTTGACTGAGTCTGAGTCTTGTAAGTAAATGTTGAGGTTACTCCAACTACTGAAGGAAGAACCTTTTCATATATCTCCTGAGTTGTCAGTGCGTTCTCGCTTTTTGAAAGCTGAAACAGACTTGATGTCTCGTACTCTGCATTTTCATCTGTCAGAGGAATTGGTTGATCCTCCGAAGGATCTGAAGCTATTTCTTTTATATTGATATTTTCATTTTTATTTGTAAAGTACCTGTATCCTGTTACTGAACCTGCTGAAACCGCAGCCACACAGCACAGAGCAGCTATTGATTTTAATATTTTACGTGAACCTTTACTGCCGAATTTTCTTTTTTCAATCTCCGGTACCGGAACGTATTCAGCCTCATTGGTATTGGTTTCTGAATTGTACTTGTTTTCAAACATAATTCATGCTCCCTTTCTGTCAAATGTATCTTATCAAAATTATTTTTTATTTGTTAATTCCTTCATTTGATTTATCGTATAATTATATTTTACTCTTTAATGTGATAAATATATGTAAATACTTCGAAAACAACGTTAGATATACAAACGTATTATGTGTAAACTTATTTTCCGGATTTTCACAATCATCACATATACACCTTAATTTTGAAAAATATGCGGTCAGACACCGTAAAATTTGCAGACAAAGTTTTTATGAATATTATATTTAGTATATTTTTAAAACAAAAATCGCACACTTGTTAAAATGCCGGATTACAAAAATTTTTACTAAAACATTAATTTTAATGGTATTATTTTTACTCAATACGCGAAAATATTTACTTAATTATTCACTTTAATACAGTTAATTTTAAGGAGATTAATTTGCCATATAACAATCACTAGTGTTTATTCTGCTATTTTCATTATTATATCGAAAAACATCTTGAATTCAGCATACAAAACCTGCATGTTTAACAATACAATTTAAGATATATTGTGATTCCAAACACAAATTTATCAAGTTTTATATATTACGCATAAATAATTGTGAGCCGCACCTTAAAATATATCAATCTTGACAGAGAACAGAAAAATATGTATACTATTATCCAGAAAGAGGTGGTAAAAAATGAAACACACAAAAAAAGCAATTAGTTGTTTCATGGCAATGTCAATGGCA
>JAEDJV010000144.1 GCA_016296165.1 Oscillospiraceae bacterium
TTTTGTTTGCTAAGACCTTTGGCTGTGTAAGGCTGGTATACAACTATTGGCTGAATAGAAAAAATGAAGGAATGAGACTTTTGTTCTCATCATAACAAAAGAATACAGAACCGTGGGGCACACGGGGATAGCCTGTAGATACTGTACACAGTAGTGTGCTTGAGCAGGAACCATCCAATACAGTTCTAACTTATTGGAAGCCCCCACTTCTATAAGTGGGGGAGAATGTCACATTGAAAACAATATCGGGAAGGAATGAAACTGATTTGAATTCGGAATATTCGTTTGAAAAACTGTCTGATACTGTCTGGGTTTGTGCGAGTGAGGATCATCGTTTCGGCACAGACGCTTTTTTGCTGACTGATTTTACCAAATATAAAAAAAATGATCTTGTATGCGAACTGGGAACCGGCTGCGGTATTATTTCCCTTATTATGTCGCGTGAAAATGCCCCTTCAAAAATATATGCTGTGGATATACAGGAGAATGCGATAGAGCAGCTTAAACTTGGAATAGAAAAAAGCGGTCTTTCCAATATAGTTCCTGTATGCGCCGACCTGAAAATTCTATGGGACGATGCTCCTTTGGGAAAGTGTTCGCTTGTTGTGTGCAATCCACCGTACAAGGCCGCAAATGCCGGGATAGAAAGCGGGCTTACCTCCCAGAGAATCGCACGTCATGAGATACTGTGCAATATAAATGACGTTTGTCGTGCTGCTTCCAGACTGCTCAGATTTGGCGGCAGACTGTGCATGTGCAACAGACCGGAGAGATTAGCTGATGTAATATCCGCAATGAAAGCAAACGATATAGAGCCGAAACTTTTAAGATTCGTAAGCAACAGATCGGATCAGGCACCATGGCTTTTCCTTATTGAAGGTAAAAAAGGTTCAAAACCATATATGAAGGTCGCTCCGTCGCTTTATATGCAGGGTGATGACGGATATTCGGACGAAGTGAAGAAAATATACAGACTTAACAGTGATGAGAGGAATTGATAAAATGCCGGGAACACTTTACGTACTTGGAACACCTATAGGAAATATTTCTGATATAACCATCAGAGCACTCGATGTACTTGGTGAAGTTGATTTTATTGCCGCAGAAGATACACGTGTGACTTTGAAATTATTAAATAAATATGAAATAAAAAAGCCGCTTGTAAGCTATCACGACCATAGTTCCAGACTCTGTGCTGAAGGAATCATAAACAGACTTATATGCGGTGAAAACGGCGCAGTTGTTACAGATGCAGGCATGCCTTGTATTTCTGATCCGGGCGAAGGACTGGTAAAGCTGTGCTATGAAAACGACATTCCCGTAAAAGTTGTACCCGGACCGAGTGCGGTTGTGTCAGCTCTTGCGATTTCAGGATTAAGTACTTCCAGATTCTCGTTTGAAGGTTTCCTGTCAGTAACAAAGAAACAGAGAACAGAACATCTTGAGGAAGTAAAGAACAATACAAATACAATGATTTTTTATGAGGCACCCCATAAACTTGTTTCTACCCTGAAGGATATGCTTGAGTATTTTGGCGATAGAAGGATATCACTTTGCAGGGAGCTTACAAAAGTATATGAGGAAGTTATTCGCTGCACACTCTCTGAAGCCATAGATTATTATGAAACGAAGTCGCCTAAGGGTGAGTACGTTCTTGTTGTTGAAGGGGCAAAGCCGGATGAAAAGCCGGAGTGTACTCTTGAAGAGGCTGCCGGCATGGCAAGGAAGCTGATAGAGGAAGGTATGAAAACTATTGACGCATGTAAGAAAACAGCTTCTGAAACTGGCTACAGAAAAAGTGAAATCTATCAGATAATAACAGCGAACTCCGGAAAATAATCCTTAGTTCGCTGTTACTTTGAAAATGTCAAAATGTTTAATAGTCTCCTGACGTGTCAGGAATGAGTTTGAATTTTATTTCAAAAGTGACCGGATTTTTACCGTCCTTATCGTGTCGTACCGCTTTTGCATGTACAGTATCGTTCGCACCTTTACCATGGGATTTTATGGCGTTCATAAACGACTGATAGTCAGTTACAGTTTCACCTTCAGTTTCGACTATGATATCTCCCGGCTCAAGACCGGAGCTTGCAATGTCACAGTTTTCATCTATGGTATCAATAAGCAGTCCCTGAGGCAGTCCTGTCTCTTCGGACTGCTCTTTTGTTATGGTATAAAAAGAAATACCAACCTTGAAACGACCTGTTATATGTCCGTTTGCAATAAGTTCCTCAATTATTGGTTTTGCGTCGTTTGTTGTTATAGCAAAGCCAAGTCCCTCATAGCTTGAGCTGACATATTTTGAGGAGGTGATGCCTATTACCTGTCCGTACATGTTTACCAGCGCTCCTCCGGAATTTCCGGGGCTGATAGCGGCGTCGGTCTGTATGCAGTTCATTTCATGACCGGTTTCATCGCCTCTTATCATACGGTTTATACCTGAAACATATCCTCCTGATATACTTCCTGAAAGTCCTCCCGGGTTTCCTATCGCCATGACCTGCTCTCCCTGTACAACCTCATCAGAATTTCCAAACTCTGCAGGGGTGAGGGACATTCCTTCTACGGAAATCTTTATAACTGCAATGTCAGTTTTGGAATCGTATCCGATTATCTGCGCAGGGGAGGAAGATTTGTCGAAGAAAATTACTTTTATAAAGTTGTCGTTTTTTATTACATGTGCATTTGTTACGATATAGCCATCTTCAGAAAGAATTATTCCAGAACCGTTACTTACCGGTTTTGAAAATGATTCATCTGAGAAATTAATAATTTCTACAACAGAAGGACTTACTGCTTTAAAAATGCCCTCGGAAGTATATCTCCCGTTTTCGTCTCTGTCCTCTGTGCTGTCCGGACGCGAATTAAGTCCCAGTACAACGGTTGTCCCGGTGCTAGGAGAGTAGAAACCATTCTTTAATTCAAAGGATCTTGATATAATGCAGTAAACTGAAAAAAACAGTATAAAAATCATAATACAGATCATAAGGAAAACAGCCGGTTTTGAAATGGCAGGTTCAGGTGCGGCCATTTTATTTTTATAATCTGAAAAACACTGAAATCTTTCTGTTTCGTATATGAGAAGTTCTTTTTCTGTTATCTGCCGTTCCTGTACATCAGGGTTGTTTATTATATTTGTTTCGTTATTCTGCTCCATATTTGTCCTTTCAGAGATAATAAATTATTTTTTTGTTTCGTCAAGTTCGAACTTGTATCCTATACCCCATACAGTTTTAAGTGCCCATTTTTCTGAAACACCCTCAAGTTTTTCACGGAGTCTTTTTATATGGACGTCAACGGTTCTTGAATCGCCGTAGTATTCAAATCCCCATACCTCATCAAGAAGCTGATCTCTTGTAAATACACGATTCGGATTTGAGGCGAGGCAGAAGAGAAGTTCAAGTTCTTTAGGAGGAGTATCCTTTAATACACCGTTTACTCTCAGCTCGTATTTTGTCATGTTAATTGTAAGCTTTTCATATGATACTTCTCTGTTTTCGATATCGCCTGAAAGACAGTATCTCCTGTGAACCGCCTTGATCCTTGCTATTACTTCCTTTATATCAAAAGGTTTTACTATATAGTCATCAGCTCCCAGTTCAAGTCCCAGAACCTTGTCAAACACTTCGTTTTTTGCAGAAATAATAATAAGCGGCGTGTTGGATTTTTGTCTGATTTCTCTGCAGATCTGCCAGCCGTCAGTTTTTGATATCATAACATCCAGAAGAACCATGTCAGGTTTTAAAGCGCTGAACTTTATCAGAGCGTCCTCTCCGTCATGGGAAAGGATTACAGTTGTATTGTCTTTTTCCAGAGTAGATTTTAATATACTGCACGTGTTTTTGTCTTCATCTATTATGAGAATTTTTCCAAATCCCATATCTCGCTTCTCCTTTTTGTGAATTATTTATTATGAAATTATTTATATTTTTATTATACAATATTAACGAACTATGTACAAGTTAAATTATGAACAAATTATTACCTGATAATTAATAAAATTATAACAAAAGAAATTCAGCTCCGTGGTTATCAAAAAATATTTTGGTGAAATAGGCATAAATATTCCCTGTGATAAAATGAAGTTATGTGCAATTATCCGAACTTTATGAAAGATTTAAGAAAACTCTTGATTTTTTATCCCAACTTGATAAAATATAATTAGCACTCAAAGATGATGAGTGCTAACATTGATTAAGTAAAAATTATTGTTTTATCAAGGAGGAAATATATTATGACAATCAAACCATTAGCAGACAGAGTTGTTGTAAAGCTTACAGAAGCAGAGGAAACAACAAAGAGTGGTATTATTCTTACAGGTTCAGCTAAGGAAAAGCCACAGATTTCAGAAGTAGTAGCTGTAGGTCCTGGCGGAATTGTTGACGGTAACAAAGTTGAGATGTATGTAAAGGCTGGCGACAAGGTTCTTACAAGCAAATATGCTGGTACAGAAGTTAAGGTTGACGGTGTTGAATACACAATCATCAAGCAGGAAGACATACTTGCTATAGTAGAATAATAAAATATAACAGATATATAAAGGAGTATAATAGTTATGGCAAAGAATATTTGTTACGGTGAAGACGCAAGAAAAGCACTGCAGGCTGGTATCAACAAGCTTGCAGATACAGTAAAGATTACACTCGGACCTAAAGGCAGAAACGTAGTTCTCGACAAGAAATTCGGTGCTCCGCTTATCACAAACGACGGTGTAACAATTGCAAAGGAAATTGAACTCGAAGACGCTTTTGAAAACATGGGTGCACAGCTTGTTAAGGAAGTTGCTACAAAAACAAATGACGCTGCCGGTGATGGTACAACAACAGCTACTCTTCTTGCACAGGCTCTTATTCGTGAAGGTATGAAGAATATCGCAGCAGGCGCTAACCCGATGATCGTAAGAAAGGGTATCTCAAAAGCTGTTGATGCAGCAGTTACAGCTATTGTAAATAATTCAAAGGCTGTTGAAGGTACAGACGATATCGCAAGAGTTGCTACTATATCTTCAGCTGATGAAACAGTTGGTAAGCTTATAGCAGAAGCAATGGAGAAGGTTACATCTGATGGTGTTATTACAATTGAAGAAAGCAAGACAGCTGAAACATACAGTGAAGTTGTTGAAGGTATGCAGTTTGACCGTGGCTATATTTCACCATACATGGCTACAGATACAGACAAGATGACAGCAGTTATCGATGATGCATATATCCTCATTACAGACAAGAAGATTTCTTCAATTCAGGATATCCTTCCACTCCTTGAACAGATCGTTCAGGCTGGCAAGAAACTCGTTATCATTGCTGAAGATATAGAAGGTGAAGCTCTGACTACACTCGTACTCAACAAGCTCAGAGGAACATTTGTATGTGTAGGTGTAAAGGCTCCTGGCTTTGGCGACAGACGTAAGGAAATGCTCAAGGATATCGCAATTCTCACAGGTGGTGAAGTAATTACTGATGAACTTGGTCTTGATCTCAAGGAAACAACTATTGCTCAGCTCGGCCGTGCAAGACAGGTTGTAGTTCAGAAGGAAAATACAATCATTGTTGACGGTGCGGGTTCAAGCGAAGATGTTAAGGAAAGACTTAATCAGATTAAGGCTCAGATTGAAACAACAACTTCTGATTTTGATAAAGAAAAGCTTCAGGAAAGAGTTGCTAAGCTTTCAGGCGGTGTTGCAGTAATCAAGGTTGGTGCTGCTACAGAAATCGAAATGAAGGAAAAGAAACTCAGAATTGAAGACGCTCTTGCCGCTACAAAGGCTGCTGTTGAAGAAGGTATCGTAGCAGGAGGCGGTACAGCTCTTATCAATGCTATGCCAGCAGTTGAAAAGCTTCTCCCTTCACTTGATGGTGACGAGAAGACAGGTGCAAAGATTGTTCTTAAGGCACTTGAAGAACCTGTTCGTCAGATTGCTCTTAATGCAGGTCTTGAAGGCAGCGTAATCATTGATAAGATCAGACGTTCACGTAAGGTTGGTTATGGTTTTGACGCTTACAATGAACAGTATGTTGATATGATCCCATCAGGTATCGTTGATCCTACTAAGGTTACACGTTCAGCTCTCCAGAACGCAGCTTCCGTTGCAGCTATGGTTCTTACAACAGAGAGCCTCGTTGCTGATGTTAAGGAAGATATTCCTGCAGCTCCTGCAATGCCACAGGGCGGAATGGGCTTCTGATTTTAGTATTAAAAATCAAAACACCCGCATTCACATTTTGAATGCGGGTGTTATTTTTTTTTTT
>JAEDJV010000145.1 GCA_016296165.1 Oscillospiraceae bacterium
ACGTTTTACCGGGTTCTTCGTGAAGAAAAAATGCAGAATCACAGAGGACGAAGCATTGAACCCGGAAAGCATAGTAAACCAACATCATATACAGCAACAGTACCTAATCAGGTCTGGACATGGGATATTACATATCTGCACATCCGATGACGTAGTCATCGGATGTGCAAGGCAATATAAATAAAATAATTATAGTGAAAGTCAAATTTATTTTGACGTTCACTTAAGTGTTTTTAATTTTATTTACATTTGCCACTACTGTAAAAATCTCATTAAACCAGAGATCTTGTGGGATCAGCTAATATTGTAAATTTGTAAAGTTATTTTAAACTTTCTATACTAGTTAATGACTAAGGATTATTGTTCTATTTCACGAAAACAGCTGACAGTCGTTAAGTGACTGTCAGCTGTTTCTCTGTAAGTTATATTTTATTGTAGCGTAGAGATAATAACACATCAAGTCATACAATAACTTACTGTTATCATTTAAGCAAATCAGCCAGTGTAAGTTCACCTGCCTGAACATTTGATACTCGTTTATATTCGATTATTGCTGATACAAGTGTTTCGACATCTGAAAAGTATTCCTTTATAAATGTTTCGCTCTTGACATTCGGATGTTTTAGATTTGATTTACAATAATCACTTGGCTTTTTACCGGATTTCTTATATTCATTATACTTTCCTTCAGTGAAGATTATTAGCATTTCAATCTCAGGTGCGGTTATAACATTTATCACATCAATCTTTTTGGTGTATACTGTGCTCAATGTAAATCGTTCTCTGCGTGAATCAAGAATCCTGTAAATGGTTATTTTTTCTGAAAACCCTTTCCTCAGATATTTTGCTTCAAATTTTGAAGCACTGCGGCATCTGAGGGGTTCTCCCTCAAGCATTTCATCTCTTGTGAATATCAGCTTTTCAGCATCAAGGAGAAGTTCAATCACAGCCTGCTCGGCAGCACCTTCGCACAGACAAGCGATATAAGACATTATACATCCTCCTTCTGAGAACAGATGATTTTCTTTTTCAGTTTCATATATGACTCATAATTCGGTGCGGTGCCATCAAGGTAATCACTCTGGTAAACTTCGCTTTTCTTCAGATCGTTTCTCTTCAGAATAAAAGAAAGATTTTCTGACGTAATACCTCCGAGGTTTCTGACTATAAAAATATTATCATTTCGCTCAAATTCGTCCAAAAGCTCTGCATAATGCGTTGAGAATATAAGCATTGCACCATTAGGATTGATTTTCTTATCCTTGTAAAAACCAATAAGTGTAGATATGATTTCGTGGTTAAAATGATTTTCCAGTTCATCTATAATAACATATCCGCCTGTTTTAAAAGAGTTCATAGCATATATAAAAATGTTTATTCCTTTTATAGTGCCTGATGAAAGATAGCGGTTTAGCTCAGATGTCCTGGAAAGAATTATTTCATCTTCTTTTTTGAATTTAAGTCTTATATCAGTTTTCTTCCTCCCGACATCAACTTTGAGATATTCAATACTCGGGTCAAAAAATTCAATCAGTTCTGCAGGACAATTTTCATATACATTAAGTTCGTTTAGATTTGTATATTGAAGTGTATCTGTAAGGGTGATTTTATCATTGTTTTTTTTGTTAAAGGCTACGCATATACTAACATCATCAAGAAGAAAAGCTTCATCTTTGTTTCTTACTATCTCGGGTGTGATTTTTTCAAATTCAAAAATGGTCTTTTTGCTTTTTACGGATGATGAAGGTTTGGTTTTGAGGTATTCGTCTTTAATCAGTAATTTTCCTTTATTTCTCGAAATTACCGTATGGAGTTGGTTAATGGTATCATTTTTTGCATAGAAATATATATCTATTACTGCTTCTTTGTCTGATGAAAGTCCGTCAAGAATTTCCGAACTGCTAATATTGTTCAGTGCTTCATTGTTGAGCATTCTGCAAAGCAGATTCAGAAGTTTAAGAATTGTTGTTTTTCCCGAAGCATTTACGCCAATAAATGAGAGAACGTTATTCTGATAATAACTCTGACCATTGGCTGTAAAAATGCAGTTCATTTCACTGGCGTTATCCTTGTTTACTCTCTGTGGTGCGACAAAGTCAATATCGCAGTTATCTCTGAATAGTGGCAGTCCCTTTGTGCATATTTTTAACAGTTTCATAGTGTCACATCCTTATTTACGAAAAATACGCTTTTATTATATGATTATATCACATATTTATGTGAATATCAAGAATAAAAACGCAATTTACGTTTTTATTCTTGGTATTGTTTCACCACTGAGAAAAGGTCGGAATTCTGAACAAGTACAGCGGCTGAACGAGGCCCTTTTCCATAGCACTAAAATACACTGGAACTGTGTTCTGTGCTATGAATGACCTTGTTTTCCGTATGTTTTTGTGTTATAATTTTATCAGCAGCATGCAGCTCTTTACTATAAGATACAAGGAGAGTGTTAAATTTGCTAACAGTTTATTATGGTGATTTGCCGGAGGCTATATTCAATACCGCTGTATATTTTAAAAATTCATATGAAGATGAATGGATAACTGATCCGTTTGCAAAGCAGATGATTCTTGATGTAGATAAATCAACTGTACTTGACAGTGGAGTTATAGACAGTCCTGTTTTGGGAAAAATTCCACCGACATCACTTTCCGGAGGTGTGAAAACAGTTATTCTTATAAAAAATGTTCCTGAAAAAATTTTTAATGCATCTACATGCGGAGATAACTGTGCCACATGGATACTGAAATTATCCGAGCAAAGAAATATCACAATTAATCTTCGTCATATTATGAATTTCGGTGAGGGTTCATTCAATATTCGTATTTCCAATACAGATACAGTCGTTCACAGTATGAAGGAACTTGTTCCGATTGCCGGACTGTATGTTTAAGGAGCAGGTAAAATGAAAGGTTCATACAGTATTACAGTTCAGAACAAGCGAATACGATATGATTTTCAGATAAGAAGAAATATAACTGTAATTCGTGGAAACAGTGCAACCGGTAAAACAACGCTGATAGACATGATAAGAGAGCATTATGAGGAAGGCGAGAACAGTGCTGTTGAACTCAGATGTGATAAACAATGTGCAGTAATTGACGGGCGAAGCTGGAAAGGACAGCTTTCTGATTTGAGTGACAGTATCGTTTTTATAGATGAAGGTAATCAGTTTGTGTTTTCCGATGAGTTTGCTTCCTTTATACAGAAAACTGATAATTATTATGTTATCGTTTCAAGAGAAGGTATTCCGTCTCTGCCGTATAGTGTTGATGAAATATATGGTATCAGAAATTCCGGAAAATATGGTTCTCTGAAAAGAACTTATAATGAGTTTTATCATCTGTATGAGAAGAGTGATTTTTCAGTTCCTGTGATTCCGGATACAATAATAACTGAGGATTCAAATCTATATCCGGGAACATGTAGCAAATAGAATTCTCCAGGAAATATACAATGTGCAGCTGTCATCTGAAACGGAGACAATGAAACAGGAGTAACACCGGAATGCGGTGTTACTCTTTTGTTTTTTGTGCCTGCAGACATTACACTTTGTTGGTTTATTGATAGTATTTTCGTGAATGAGGATGTTTTGTGCAGAACTTTTTAAGATTAATTACACAAATTTATAAAAAAATAAAGTTTGTAGAATCAATTACACAAACTTGAAATTTTACAAAGTTTGTGTTATAATATTCCGGAGGTGAGAGCGTTGAGCAAAAGAAATGAAAATCTCAAAAACCGCAGTTTATATCTGAACAGGCTTATTGGATTTCAGGATACGGAACTGGTTAAAGTAATTACAGGAATACGAAGATGCGGGAAATCAAGTCTGATGAAACTTATGATTCAGCATTTAAAAGAAAATGGAATTCAGGAAAATCAATTTGTTGTAATGAATTTTGAATCAATTCAGTATCGTGGAATGAGTTCAAAAGATGTGTATAATTATGTTGCGGAAAGAGTTATACCGGATAAAAAGATGTATATTTTTCTTGATGAAATACAAAGAATTCCGGAGTGGCAGGATGCTGTAAATTCATTCAGAGTAGATTTTGACACAGATATCTATCTGACAGGGTCAAATGCTTATCTTCTTTCTTCTGAGATTTCAACATATCTTGCCGGTAGATTTGTTGAAATAAAAATGCTGCCGCTTTCATTCAGGGAATTTCTTGATTTTAATGACTATTCGGTAACAGAGTATAACAGCCCGGCAGGAATCTTAAAGCGAAGAGTTACAGATAAGGCAGGTCAGATTTATGAAATGGACGACCTCCTTGAAGCATATCTGATGTTTGGCGGGATGCCCGGACTTTCTGAGGTTGGACTGGAGCAGGATAAAGTTTTTGCAGTTCTTGAAGGAATTTATTCAACGATTGTTGTCAGAGATATTCTGGAAAGAGAGTACCGAAGAAGACAGAAGAGGATTACCGATGCAGATCTTCTTAAGAAAATCATAATGTTTCTTGCGGATAATATCGGAAATAATGTTTCTTTAACCTCAATTACAAATACTTTGATGAATGAAAGACTGATTGAAGACAGTCCGAAGAAAGGAAAACCTGCGGTTCAGACTATTCAGACATATGTGAGTGCACTTCTTGAATCATATGTATTCTATGAAATCAGGCGATTTGATATAAAAGGGAAAGAATATTTACGGACTTTGGGAAAATATTATATTTCAGATCTCGGATTAAAAAACTATCTGCTCGGATATCGTGGTGCAGATACAGGGCATGCAATAGAAAACCTTGTTTATTTCGAATTAAAAAGACGAGGATATGATGTGGCTGTCGGTAAAACAGGAAACAGGGAAATTGATTTTATCGCAACAAAAACAAGAGAGAAAAAATATATTCAGGTAACAGAAAGGATGGAGGAAGAATCTACAAAAGAACGCGAATTAAGTCCGTTAAGAAGCATTCGTGACAATCATGAAAAGATTGTTATTCAGCGTTACGGTCCATCAGGAGAAACAGAAGACGGAATCAAAATAATAAATCTGTGTGATTATCTGCTAAGCTGAACTTGATTAAAGTTGAATGATAACATAAATTTATAGAAATAAGAAACTACAATAAGGCGAACAAGTAACCCGAATTTCAAAAATCAAACTTAACCTTCCTGATTACCATAAGTATCAAGCAATGTTGAATCCAGATCAAAGCCAATGAATTCCGGTCTTTTAATTGCATAAGACATTCTTCTTAACTCAGCCATTATACAGTTAATCTGCCTGATTGTAGTTTCGTCCATACGACTGAAAAACCTCGATAATGACGGCTGTGAAGCAAGGCGATCCTTGTTAAGTGCAGTTGTGAGAACATGCTCATAAGCAAGTTCGTCAGCGTCGTTATCGTTGTAGTATGAAAGAAAAATCTGCGAAATCACCTGAGAAAGATTTTTCTTAGGCCACGATGAATAATTCAGGCCAAATTTTAAAATTATGGAAGGAAAACTGTAGTAATATTACCTTTAGTGTAATATTACTACACTAAGATTTATTATGTATATACCAGAAGTACCTGATAATAGCTTAACAGATAATCTAAATAAACTAGTTCAATTAACCCAACAACTTAGTGGTGAGTATTCTTTTTTTTATTCTTCTCCGTTAAATGAAAGGGATATTGCTGAAATTGAGAAAAACAACAACATAGTTTTTCCTGTGTCTTACAAAGAGTGGTTGCAGTTTACAAATGAGGCAAGAATATGTGGAGCTATAGCAGAGTTTTATGATATTAATAAAATATTAAATAGTTCAAGTTTTGTACAAGGTGATACTGTAATTATTGGAAGTATTATTGGTGATGGAGAAATTGTATGCTTTTCAAAGAGTGATGGTGTGTTATTTACTAATGATCACGGAGACATATATGAAGTTGAGAGTTTCGATGACATTCTTTTAGGCGTTATCGAACAATTACAATATAGATTATAAATAATATATTGCGTTTACTATAGAGGCAAAATTGTATTTGATAAGGTGCATTTCCGATACAATCCTCAGGGCGGAGAAGTAATAAAGGGCATGAGTTTTGAGATTGAACCAGGGACTATCGTTGGTGTAGTAGGACGGAATGGTTGAAATCAAGACGGGAAAAATAACAGTAATGGAATATTTCCTTGAGCCGATAACCAAAGGGTTCGGGGAAAGTATG
>JAEDJV010000146.1 GCA_016296165.1 Oscillospiraceae bacterium
ACTGTGTTCGCCGCACTGCTGCGGCACTGTCCTGGAAATAAAGATACTGCACATGAATTACTTACACGGATCTCTCCGCCTGAAAGGAACGAAATGTGTAACCACACTTCAAGGATTGAAACGCCGAATGGCGCTCAAAAGATTTATTACTGGAATTATATCATATATCACATGAAATGTCACGCACTTTTTTCATATCTGTTATGATCTTTTACAAATTTTAGTTGATAATGGATCTTCATTTAATAATGATAAAAGGAAAAGAGCCTGCAGGCATCAACGCCTTGCAAGCTCCTTTGTGATATCGGTCCATGTCACGCCCCGTTCTGCCATCAGAACCATGACGTGATACAGAAAATCTGAAATTATACACTAACAGCAGCACAGTAAAATTATTTTCACATGAAAGCGATATCCCGGGATATACAAGATACGAAAAAAAATGTGGTGAATATATATGGATCTATTATATTAACAATAACAATGATGACGGCTTTCCGTATATGCTTATTTACAACAGTAACAATCAGTTAAAAAATATTATGTATCAGTTTATTCCTTCTGAAAACATCTCAGGTAATATCAGTAATAAAAAGAATATAGAAAATTCTGAATGGTATGTTTTAAAAGCGAAACAGTCTGACTGTTCTCTTCTTATATATCCTGATAACAACAAAGAAAATGTAATGGAAATTATATTATAACATAACGATGATAAACTATTAAGCATGTCAGCTGTAAATGTGCGTTCTCCTTTTTCGATTTTTGAAATCAGACTTTGGTCAACGTTTAAAAAATCGGCAATATTCTGTTGTGTATATCCATTTTTTTTTCTTAATTCTTTTAATTTTAAGTTTATATCCATATTAATCACTCCCCTGTACAATATATTATAGCCCGATACTGTCATAAAGCCAATAGTATATCAGTTGAAAAATATGACAAAGTATTGATCCGTAAAAAAAGGATGCCCGCACCTTATGTGTGAGTATCCTTAATTTACATCAAGGGGTATGTAAAACTGTACCGATTTTTCTTTTTTATTGCAGAATATAAAAACACCCCTCATTCCGAAGAATAAGGGGTGAAATAATTATAGGTTACTAATTACGAATAATCAGTAATTACATTTCAGCGATAGCAGCCTGTGCAGTTGCTCCTTATGGGGAGTACTTTTTTGATCACACCCGGATTCTGTATTGAAATAGAATACGTCTTCGTTGTTATGTATGTCAGAAGCATCTTCGTCAGATGCTTCTTCCGGATTACCCAATATAATAGTAGGGTTCTTTTTATTACCTGTTACGGAATATTCACAGATTGTTTCGTTCTGACCGTTAAGTCTGTAGTTCCAGTAGAAACGGTCGTTTTCAGGCACGACTGAAAGAAGAAATTTTTCAAGGAACTTATTGCGTTTATTCTCGTCGGACAGGTCAATCATTTCACCAAGTGCTTTAGTTATATTAGCGAGGTCTTCCATACTGCGTGAATAATGTTCAGTCTGTTCTGTAAGATTACTTTTCTGTTCTTCAAGAGCTTTAATTTCTTCGTCATAAGACTTACGGGTTTCAGAGTATTCAGCTTTGGAAATCTCTCCGTCAGTGTATATTTCAAGAAGGTTTTTAGTTTTCTTTTTCAGCTTTTCAATCTGACTGTCAATGAAGAGGAGATTGTTTTCATTGTTTTTCTTTGCATCTTCCTTGTAGTATGCGGTTATTTCATCAGCGAGGGAGAGGAGATCATCCTTTCGGCTTTTCCATACCTGTTCGATAAAGTTGTCCGCCATCATATCCATTTTCCATTTGGTTACTCGTCTTGGTCTGTTTCGGTCTAAAAGTACTCCAAACATATTATTGTTCCTCCGTATTAAAATATTTTGCCTTTGTATTCTTTGTAATTGTGGCTGACAACATTTTCGAAAGTAGGCTGATTGATGATTCCTTCTTCAAGAAGAATGCGCAGTACAATGTACTTTGTAAATCTGCTGTCAATCTGTCTTGTTGAGTAATTATTTCTTTTATTCATAATAGTCTCTCCTTGTACTTTAGTACTTTTAAGCGTGAATGTCAAGCGACTTTATTGTTCGTTTGCATTTTTTTTCGCTTTTTATATCAAAGCTTACTGAAATAGCTTCATCTACCTGGGTCATTACCTTTGGTTCCAGTGTACACAGCATCTTTCTTAATCTGGACTTGTCCATGACCTGAATCTGTTCGCAAAGGACTACTGAATCCTTAAACAGTCTGTCACTGTAAACAGAAACATGAACCGGAAGATTTTTCTTCTTCTTTGATGATGTTATCGGAGCAACCAGTGTTGTCGGACTAAAATGATTTCCGACATCGTTCTGCAAAATGAGTACAGGTCTTTTGCCTCTCTGTTCACAGCCTAAGCCTTTGAGATAAGCTAAGTAAACCTGACCTCTTCGTACATTTTCCATAGTACAAATTCCTTTCTTATATTTAAGTATCATAGATATATTTCTATGTAAAAGGGAAGTCTGACCGTAAAAACAAGTCAGACTTTAGTTATCATATTCAATTGTAATTGTATGCAGAGCATATAATCTGCCAGCATACTCATTATATCATGCCGTATGTCGCATGTCAGTATCAAACGAGTATCAGTTGAGTATCAATTAAGTATCACTTTTCTGTTCTATTCCGGGAAGATTACTGAGTTCGATTTTGCTTAATGTAGACATTTGCTGAACAGCAAGTTCGTGAAGAAGCTTCATTCGTTCTTTCTGTGATTTTCCCTGATTTATAAGGACAGCGTTATAGCTTTCCATGTTTGAAAGAACCAGAAGCTGATAGATCGTTGCGTTGTCTCTGATATTTCCTTTAGCATCAGGATTTTCTTCACGCCATTCTCTTGCTGTCTTACCAAATAAAACTGTATTTAGGAGATCAGCTTCACTGGCATAAGCAAAAGATACCTGAGCCGGAGTAAGTTCCGGAGGAATAAGATAAGCTTTTACTGCATCAGTATGAACTCTGTAATTCAGTTTTGAAATTTCTCTGTTCAGATTCCAGTTAAGGGAGAGTTTACTGTTTTCCTCAGTTTTAAGACGTTTGTAATCTTTTATGATATACAGTTTGAATTCAGGTGAAATCCATGAAGCAAATTCAAAAGCGATATCAGAATGAGCAAAAGTTCCGCCGTATCTTCCTGATTTGCTTACTATGCCGATTGCATTAGTTGATTCAATCCATTTCTTTGGGGATAAAGTAAAGGCATTAGTACCTGCAGCTTTTTTAAACCCGTCGAATTCGACGGGTTTAAAATCAGGATTGTGAAGAGTTTCCCATAAACCTAAAAATTCAATTATATCTCTGTTTCTAAGCCAGTTTTTTATTACATCATCAGGAGAATCACTTTTATATTTTGCGATATCAGTAAGCGATATAAATTCGTTTTCAAAATCAGATGTATAAATTCCGATATCCATTCCATTTGCATGGATAGTATCTTTAATTATTTTTCCCATAATACGTCCTTTCTCAGTAATCTTATGTTTTGATTTGTGTTAACACAGCTTCAAGCTGTTCTTTATATTTAATCTTTTGTTCTACAGGTTCTATAATCTCTGCGTTTGTTCCGAACTGGAACAGCCAGCCGAAGAACGGAGGCTCCGGTTTAACTTTTACTCTTACAGTAAAGTGATCTTCGCCGTCCTGATGCATGGTTACTTCTTTTCCGAACCGGTCAAGTACGGAGTTTACAAGCTTTGTGTGGAACCTCAGTTTTACTTCCTGCGATTCTCCGCTGAACATTGAAAAGGAAGAATTCATGTATTCGGCAATGCTGAAATCATCAGGCATCTTGACTGCATCCTCTTCAAGTACAGTTACGTCTTCCATTCGGTCAACTCTGAAGTTCGTAATTGAATTTCTTTTCTCATAATGAGCAATAAGATAATACTGCTCATCGTTCCATGCGAGAGTGAAAGGAGAACAAACACGTTCGCCATCACGGTATTTCTTTTCTTTTGAAATATCGAAGTCAAAATATCTGAAGGAAATCTTCTTTCCTTCTTCAACAGCACGGTTGATAACATCGACATTCAGATAAATTCTTTCGTTCATTGACTTTACTCTGTTGGCGATGAACACCTGTCTTTTCATCTGCTTTGCTTCATAAACACTTGAAAGCTTTTCAATCTTGCCCAGAAGCTCATCAGATTTTTTCTTTGTCAGGAAACGTGAAGAGGAAACTGCATCAGCAAGAAGTTTGAGTTCAGGTAATTCAAACTCTCTGCTTGCAACATAGTAACCTGATTTGTTTCCTTTGAGCTGAACTATATCAAGTCCGTAAGCCTTTAATGCATCAAGGTCATCATATATGGCTTTTCTTGCGGCAGATATTCCGCATAGTTCAAGCTGACTGATGATTTCGCTCATTGTTATGTAATGATTCTCATCTGTTTTTTCGAGAAGAATATTGTACAGGTACAGTATTTTCAGACGATGATGAGTGTTTTTAGCTTCTCCCATTTTTATTTTCTCCTGTTAAGTCAGGCGAGCATATCTGATCCCGGTATGTATGGTACGCTGAGATCATATCCTCTGCTGTTCATATCTTTTATCTTTATCAGAACTATGTCATGAGGAACACAGAGTACCTGTGCAGTTTCCATTGTAGTCAGACCAAGTTCTGCATTCTCCGTTATATCTTCATCACTGATGAGACAGTTTGCTGCAAATGTATTTGCTTCTATTTCAAATTTTGAACGCATATTGTATAAACTGTTTTCCGAAAAAGGAGAGAGTGCAGCTTCTTTTCTGTGAAGAAAGTAATGTCCGAGTTCATGGAACATTACAACATCCGCCATCTCATCAGACAGATTTTCATTAAGTATAATAAATGAATTTCTCCTGTCTATCGTAAACAGACCTTTTACATTTCCGAGATTATCGTAAAAGACATTGATGCCGCACATCTCAGCAATCTCATATGGATTACAGGTTTTATATTTTCTTTTTAGTTCTTTCACAAAATTATATATATCATTCAGAATCATATACACCACCCTTTCGAGTTGATACACATAATTGTCATTGCTTTATGGTTAATTTAATTATACCATAACCTGGTGTCCCGTTTTCAGTACAACCGATTATTCTTCGGAATTTTTTTCTTCTGAATCTTTTCTGTACTTCTTAGGAGTATATTTTTTATTGATCTCCGTTGACATGTTATATGCTTTCTGAAGGGCAGCAAAAACATTTTTCTTGTCTTCATCTGAAAGATCGCCGCCGGCAAAAAGTGCATTTGCATTTCTGATAAGTCTTTCGGCTGATTCCTGACCACGTTTTCCTCTTTTCTGCTTTGCTTCGACTATGAAATATTCTTCATCAGAAATCAAAGCATTCTGGCCAACACCAAAGATATTTGCAATTCTTTCAATTGTTTCAGTTTTAGGGTAACGAGCCCCAAGCTCATAGTTCTGAACTGAACGAAGTGTGATTCCGAGTTCCTTTGCAAGTTCAGCTTGTGTCATGCCGCTTAATCGTCTTAATTTAGCTAATCGTTCTTTGAATTCCATGGTAAACCTCCGTATATTATTCCGTGTTTCTCAGAATATTTTTTACTGTTCGTCTTGACAAATAAAAAATCCTGTTTTATAATGTTCGTAAGAATTCGTGTTCGCATCTGTTCGTAAATATTATAACATCGAATAATTTGGTTGTCAATAATTATTCAAAAATTTGCAAAGAAAAACGGAGGTACAGAATGAGAACAAAGAAAAATATAATAACCGTGGAACAGCTTGAAGCAACGAAATCACTTCTCAAGCTTTACAAGACTGTTCTTCACAATGTAAACAACAGACTGTATGATCTTGATGAACTTACATACGTCACAACCCGTAAGCATCTTACAGATCTTGTCGGCGGACTTGTTGAGTTTGAGATTCAGGATAATCCGGTAACATTTAACGACAGGATTAATTCATGTTACAAGAGTCTGTCACTGCTTGAAATGATAGACGAGTCGGTTGTACTTGTTCATGATTATCCGGATAACGGCAGACTGTATTATGATATCATTAATCTGTACTACATGGGTATAAGCGAAAATTCTCATGAAGATGTTATGGAGATGCTTGACCTTACCCGTGCAACCTATTAC
>JAEDJV010000147.1 GCA_016296165.1 Oscillospiraceae bacterium
TAAGTGAAATTGCTGAGAGATGCCGTGTTGATTTATATGTTCAGGAATCTAACAGTAAAATTTTTCGTGTTTTCAGATATCGCACAAGGTACGGAATAATAGCGGGGATAATAATTTCAGGTTTGTTTATTTTCTATATGTCAAATACTGTAGTGAAAATTGAGGTAAACGGAAATGTAAATATTTCTTCGGAGCAGATATTAAACGCAGTAAGTATGGCAGGGGTAAAACATGGTGCGTTTATCCCGAACCTTGATCTTTCGGCCAGCGAACTGAAAATAAAAAGAGAAATCGGAGAGATTTCATGGGCTGCTGTAAGAAACCGCGGCGGATTGATAATTATTGATGTTAAGGAGGCTAACCTGAATTCAGGATCAGTTCACAGCAATATTCCATGCAATATCATTTCTTTAAAAGATGCGCAGATATATTCGGTTAAACCTTTCAGGGGAATGTGTGAGGTTAAAAAAGGGGATGCGGTTGGAAAAGGGGATATTCTCATAAGCGGTATTCAGACAAACGGGAAAAATAATTTCACGATAGCACATGCAGAAGGTGAAGTTACAGGAGATTATGAAGAAACTCAGACATTTGTAAGATATTTTGAAAATGAGGTTAAGGAATATACCGATACAGCAACCAGAAGGTATTTTAGTTTTTTTGGATATAAGATTCCTCTGTTTATTGGTGAAAAATATTTTCCCGGAGCAGATTGTTCGGAGAAAGTAAATATGTTCAAAGCAGCCGGATACGAGCTTCCTCTTGGTATAATAACGGAAAAATTCAAAAATTATGAATTCATCTCCATAACTGAAAGTGTGGAAGAAGCGACAGAATTTCTGAAAAATCAGATAAATATGTATGAAAATAATTTTTATGCTGACTGTGAAATACTTGATAAAAAAATCTCTGAAAAAACGTACGAAGACAGAATTGAATACGAAGTAAAATATCTGATCAGAGGAAGGATAGACACAGAAAAAATATTTTTCCCGGAAAAATAAAAAACCTTACAGATAATCTGTAAGGTCTGTTTTTTAGTATATCAGATATCCTGAATAAAACCTTGAATCATTTGTTTCTGCAAGTGCCTTCGAACACGACGGATATAATCCGCGGGTTTTATTGTCAGCACTCTCATTAAGGTAATTATTTTTTAAATCATGGTTGCTGAATCTGTTGAAGGTTTGAATTTTGTCGTTTCCGGAAGGAAGACAGGCGAAAGTGTGAATAGCCTGATGCAGAGTGCTGAAATTGTATGATACTATTGCACATCTTGCATTTTTTAATTCATTGTCAAACTCTTTCATTGATTCTTCGGATTTTTGATTTTTTTTCATGAAAACTGGTTTATCATTGACATGTACCTGTTTGAAGCTGATTCCATGTGCTTCAAGACAGTTTTTAATCTTGTCAGGATCACCGCCCATGCTTCCGTTTTCAGTGCCTATGCTGCGTATTTTCTTTATTCCGAGAGCTGAACCGGTTTTTACGATTAATTTTTTAAAAGAATTGTCATAAAGACCTGAGAGTTCAAATTCGGCTGTTATTTTGAACAGATCACTTCCGTATGGATCACCTGTTCCGTTTATGATTCTTATTGCATTGCAGACAGCAATTGTTTCACATGCAACCCATCTCATGTAAGTGTCACCGTAGGTAAGCTTATTAAAATTACCGCCTGACTGGTTTACTATAATCGGTGTATTGCCATATATCAGGATATTCTCCTGTGATAAACCTGTAAGCATGTTTGTATAATAGTTTCCAATTGATTTTGCAGCATCCTTTTCGGTGACATATATCCAACCAAGATACTGCATACATGCCATGCCGAATGTAATCCAGTCTTCCGAGAGTGAGCAGAGCATGAGGCTGGTGTTTTCAGTATAGTTTCTGGAAACTGATACCTTATTGTTTTTTTCAGCTAAATACAGAAAACAGTTTTCATATTCAAAAGCAGTTCGAATCGAGATTCCCGGTGTTGTACTTCCGCTGTTGTACGGAACTATGTCCCATAACTGATTGTTGAGGTTTGCGCTTGGTTCCAGCGATACGTAGTACGAATTATCAATGCTGCTCAGATGTACAGTCAAAGCAAGTTCAGGATCAGCTGCGCTTAATAAATGGTATCCGTTTCCGGTCCATTCAAACCTGAAAGCCGATATATCTGTTTCCTCAAATGATAAATAATAATTTTCTTTGTTTATTTTTATGTATTTTGAGTACAGGGAATCTTTTATCAGTGCAATATAGTAAAGCTCGCCGTCAAGGAAAGAAAAAAAGTCGTTTGAGGGCAGAACTGCATTATTTGGATTATATTCGGGAGTGTTATAGCTTTTCAATTTAAAGCTCCTTTGATAATAATTTTTTGTGTTTAATATAATTATACTACATTTGATTGTCTTTTTCAATCAAAAAATCCCATTTTACAAAATTAATATTAAAAATGAAATATAATAAATATTGATTTATTATATATCAGAACTTGATATTAATAATATTTTTCAGAATGATTTTTTTACGTACTGTTCAGAATTACACTACATAAAAAATTTATTTTCATGATTAATTTTATATATAAATACTTTTAAAATGCAGAATTTTATGATATAATAAATATAGATAGTAATGTTCATTTTACTGAACATAATTTTACAAAGAAAAGAGTGATATTTATGGCTGAAAAAACTGAAAAAATCATTAACGTAGAAAGCTCTGACCAGATTCAGGAACTGCTTGGCAACTGTGACTCCAATCTTGATTCCATACAGAAAAAATATGGAGTGATAGTAATCAGCAGGGGAAACAATATCCGGATCATCGGCAGCGAGGAGAATACTGCAAAGGCTGAACAAGCCATAAAGGCTCTTCTTGAATACGCAGAAAAGGGTGAAAACATCAACGAACAGTCAGTACGGTATGTAACAAATATGGTTTCTTCCGGGGCAGAAAAGGAACTTAAGGAACTGGTGGGCGACAGCCTTTGTATAACTACCAGCGGAAAGATTGTACGACCAAAAACAGTCGGACAGCAAAAGTATGTTGATGCGATTAAAAACAACACAATCGTTATAGGAATAGGTCCGGCAGGTACAGGTAAGACTTATCTTGCAGTTGCCATGGCAGTGAGAGCATTCAAGGCACATGAGATAACAAAGATTATTCTCACCAGACCGGCTGTAGAGGCAGGAGAAAGCCTTGGATTCCTTCCGGGAGATCTTCAGGACAAGGTTGATCCTTACCTAAGACCGCTGTATGACGGACTTTTTGATATGATGGGTGCGGAGACATTCCAGAAACACATGGAAAGAGGAACTATTGAAGTTGCGCCTCTCGCGTATATGAGAGGAAGAACACTTGATGATGCTTTTATCATTCTTGATGAAGCTCAGAACACAACTTCAGAGCAGATCAAGATGTTCCTGACCAGACTTGGAACTAACAGCAAGATGGTTATTACCGGTGATGTAACACAGATAGATCTTCCGTCAAGTAAAAAATCGGGTCTTGTTGAAGTTACAAAGGTGCTGAAAAACGTTGACGATATCTCAATTCAGAAGTTTTCTGACAAGGATGTTGTAAGACATAAACTGGTTCAGGATATCATAAAAGCTTACGAAAAATATTTCGATGAAGGGAAGAAAAAATAATTTATGTCAAAACTCAAAGTATACATTAAAAATTCTCAGTCTGAGGTTAAGGTTCCTGTTGGTATCAGATTATTAATCAGACGCTGCTGTCAGGCAGTACTTATTACTGAAAAATTTAAGAGAGATACAGAGGTAAGTGTTTCTTTTATCAACAACAAAGAGATTCGTAACCTCAACAGAATATACAGAGAAAAGGACAAGTCCACAGATGTTCTTTCATTTCCTCTGGGCGAAAACGGAAACTATGATATAAATGCAGAAACAGGATATGTAATGCTTGGCGATATTGTTATTTCACTTGAAACAGCAATCAAGCAGGCAGAGAATTTCGGACATTCACTTGAACGTGAGATAGGTTTCCTTACAGTACATTCAATGCTCCATCTTCTTGGATATGACCATGAAACAAGCACTCTTGAAGCAAGAATTATGCGTGAAAAGGAAGAGGCTGTTCTTGAAAAACTCGGTATTTCAAGAGATGCAACATTCATCTCTAAAGCTGTAAAGTAAGAAAGGAATCGAATTAATGACAAAAACAGTTTTTATAACTATAGCAGGAAAGACAAATGCAGGAAAGTCATCACTTCTCAATGCTCTTATCGGTGAAAAGATTGCGTCAGTAAGCAGCAAGAGTCAGACAACACGAACAAAGATAACAGGTGTTGTAAATATTGATGAAACACAGCTGATTTTTATTGATACTCCGGGGCTGCACAAAGCAAAAAACAAGCTTAGCGAATATATGCTTAAAGCAGTAAGAGAATCAGCTTCAGATATCGATGCGGTATTTTTTATGGCAGACTGTACCAAAAAAATCGGTGAACAGGAGAGAGAGATGCTGCGTTCAGTAAGTGCCTCAAAGACACCGCTTGTACTTCTCCTCAACAAGATTGATCTGCTTAAGGATAAAACTGTTCTTGCCAGAACTATAGCTGAATTAAGTGCGGAATTTAATTTTGATGATATTATTCCGATAAGTGTTCTTGAAAACGACGGACTTGATCTGGTTCGTGAAAAGGCACTTTCACTTGCAGTAGAAAGTCCTCATTTCTTCCCTGAAGATACTATTACTGATCAGCCGGAAAAAATAATAGCAGGAGAGATAGTTCGTGAAAAACTTCTTGAACTTCTTGATGATGAAGTTCCGCATGGAATTGCTGTTGCAGTAGAATCGATGAAAGAGCGTGAAGATAAGGATATACTCGACATATCTGCAGTTATTTTCTGCGAGAGAGATTCTCACAAGGGAATAGTAATCGGAAAAGGCGGACGTATGCTCAAGAGGGCAGCTACGCTCTCAAGACAGGAACTTGAGGAGTTTTTCCAGATAAAAGTTAATCTCCAGTGCTGGGTAAAGGTAAAGGAAGACTGGAGAAACAGAGATGCTATCATCAGAACGCTGGGACTTTCTGATACTAATTACTAGAAACAAATAACATCATTTTTCTAATAAAGATACCACAAATAACACAGCTCTATAAGGATATAATTTTATCAGATAGATTTATTACGGAGGTATTTTTACTATGGAAAATGAACTTTGGGATTCGTTTGAAAAGAGTGGGAAAATATCAGATTATTTAAGATACAAAGGTTATCCGGGAAGTGATTGTGATGCAGCTGACAACAGTCAGTGGCGTAGTGATAAGAGAACGTCAGTCGGGTGACAATGATAAATTTCTTGATATACTTACTGAAACAGATGGAGTTGTTGAGGTTATGGCAAAAGGTGTGAAAAAATTCACATGTCAGTTTGCTTCAGCCTCGCAGCTCTATGCTTATTCTAAGTTCTGCCTTACACAAAGACGAGGACGTTACTATATTGAAAGCGCAGAAACTATAAAGATTTTCTATCCGGTGAGAGAAGATATTGAAAAATTTTCTCTTGTTTCATATTTCTCCGAGATATTATCTTTCGCCCGGTTTTCAGATAATGAAAGCAGCAGGGATATATTAAGACTTTTTCTTAATATCCTTTATTATCTTTCAGAGGGCACAAGAGATACTGAGCTTCTTAAAAGTATTTTTGAACTTAGATTTATGTCGGAAACAGGACATATGCCGGATGTTGTCGGATGTAATATTTGTAAGACATATTTAACGGAAAAAATGTATTTTGTAATTGAGAACGGGAAACTTTACTGCGAAAACTGTTTTCCTCTGTGCAAAGGAAAGGGTGGCGTATGCATAAGCAATCCCGTTCTTCATGCAATAAGACATATTGTACTGACTGATTTTAACAGACTTTTTAATTTCAGACTGACAGGTGACAGTATGAAATTACTTTCACAGATTTCTGAAAATTATCTTCTCACACATATAGGAAGAAGATTTCAGACTCTGGATTTTTATAAAAATATTAAAATAAACTAAACAGAGAGAATAAAACAATGGAAAAAAACTACAAAACACTGGAACTACATAAGATTCTTGAGATGCTTGCATCTCATACCTCAAACGAAACAACAAGACAAATG
>JAEDJV010000148.1 GCA_016296165.1 Oscillospiraceae bacterium
GCGAATATGATAAATCAGGTGACTGGATCGAAGATGAAATTACGAAGAAGTAAGGGGGAAGTTAATGTGTGCAAGGCTATACAGGATATAAGGCTTGAGGGAATAGAAATCGGGCAAACAGAGCTGATAAAAACTCTTATGGTCAAGCAGAATCTTTCTGCTGACGAGGCTCTTGAAATACTCGATATCCCGGAAGACAAACGTGAAACATACAAAGAAATGATTGAAAACAAAGGAGAAAAATAAAATGTCCAGAAAAAATTTCGGAGCAAAACCATTATGTTACCCGCAGCCGGTATTCATAATTGCAACATACGACAAAAACGGAACCCCAAATGCAATGAATGCAGCCTGGGGCGGTATCAGTGAGGAAAATGAGATTTCTCTCTGCCTTTCACCGGAACATAAGACTTGCAAAAATTTCGCTGAAACAGGTGCATTTACAGTCAGCATGGCAGATGCAGATCATGTTGCCGGATGCGACTATGTGGGAATAGCGAGTGGAAATGATGTTGAAGACAAATTTTCAAAAGCAGGATTTACAGCGACGAAAAGTGAATTTGTAAATGCACCTGTAATAAATGAACTTGCAGTATGTATCGAATGCAGGGTAAAAAGTTACGATGAAGAGTCGTGCATTTTACGGGGAGAAATAGTAAATGTAAGTGTTGACGAATCAGTAATAAAAGATGAAAAGGTTGATGTAAGTAAGGTTAGGCCTTTGTGCTTTGACCCGTTTAACAGGGCATATCATGTTATGGGTGAGAAAGTCGGAGAGGCGTGGGGAAGCGGACTATCCTTAACCTGAATCAGAATAAAAATACTAAATCGAATTCACCTGCCAATAACAAACTCCACTTATTTGCAGGTGAATTTTATTGTATCCGGAACATTTGTATGTTATAATAAGAACGAAGTACGAATATTTTTAATGTCATTTTATGTAATAACACCTGTATTTTACAGAAAATTTTGTGGAAATTTCTGTGTTGTATTTCTCTGTAGTATACGCTAAAATATAACAGTAGATACAAAATATGTATACAGAAAAGCGATTAAGGAACATGATTGAAAAGACTTAAACCTCGTAATTATGTTAATATATTAGTAGTTAAAAATCTGAAAAGGAGATGAAGAAATGCCGGACAGAAAGCCAATACCAGTTGGAACGGAAGATTTTAAAGTACTTGTTGATAAGGGATACTTTTTTGTAGACAAGACACTGCTTATAAAGGATTTGCTTGATGCAGGTACAGCGGTGAATCTCATCACAAGACCAAGACGTTTCGGAAAAACACTGAACATGAGTATGATTCAGCGTTTCTTTGAAAAACAGAAAAAAGCAATGCATATCTGTTCGAAGGTCTTAAGATAAATGATGCGGGCGAGAAATATCTGAAATTTCAAAGGAAAATATATTTACAGGAATGAACAATCTGGAAATATATCCTGTAACAGACCAGAAACTGTCTGAATATTATGGATTTACACAAAGTGAAGTAGAAAGTCTGGCGAAATATTACAATCTCGAAGATAAACTTGATGAGATGAAAAAATGGTATGACGGATATCTTTTCGGAAAAACAGAAATATATAATTCATGGAGTATAGTGAAATATATTGCATCAGCAATCGGTGGTAATGATTATTCATGTCAGGCTTACTGGATAAACACCAGTTCAAATAGTATAATTCGTCAGCTAATAGAAAAATCAGATGAAAAAACAAGGCAGAAGATAGAGAATCTGATGGCAGGCGGAAGTGTTAAGGCTGTAATTATGTGTGATACAGCGCTTAAGCAGATACAGACGAACAAGTATGCAGAACAGCTTACAGATGACTGCTATGAGAAAGTAATAAATTATGGAATAGCATTTTACGGAAAAACATGCAAAGTTAAGATGGGCGAGACTGTTTATGCACCTGAAGACTAATAATAAAAACATACACCCCTTGATCAAATGATGTATTTGAACCTGTTTGATCAAGGGGTTTTTTTACTGATTTTATAAAGAATGATATGTAATTTTAGGGGTTGACAGTTATCCTGATATGTGGTAAAATATTAACAACAACAAATGTTGCGGATAGAAAAACTGAATTTCTCATAACAGGGGGTTAAGGCAATGACAACAGCAGAGAGAGGACAGTTTATCACATGTCGTATTCATAAGGGCATTTCAAATGCATTACAGAGACATACGGCTATCGAGGATATAAACTATATTATTTCAGGAACAGGAAAAGCGATATGCAACGGAACTGTAAAAAATCTTACTGCCGGTGGATATTATACTTTCCAGAAGGATTCTGACTACAGTTTTATAAATACAGGTGACGAAGACCTTGTATTTCTCAGCTACATAAAAGAGGCGTGAAAAATTAATCTCTGAAAGGGGGGTATTTATGAGACACAAGGATAACGATTTGCTTGAGGCGATATACGACTACGTTGTGCGGTACAAGAAAGAAAACAGTATTTCTCCTTCATACGGTGATATCGGAAAGAACTTTGGGATAGATCGTTCAACAGCCTGCAGGTACATGAAGGTTCTTGAAAAGGACGGGCGTCTTGAGATACTCGGGCACAGGAGTATCCGGCTTGCCGAAGAAACAGTATTTGATGAAGTTGTCCAGGTACCGGTCCTTGGAAACATAGCCTGCGGTGCTCCTATATTTGCTGACGGAAGTGTACAGGGATACATGGCTCTTTCAGCTTCAGTACTAAGGGGAAAAGAACATTTCATTGTTACAGCACAGGGAGACTCCATGACAAATATCGGGATAAATGACGGTGACATGGTTCTTGTTGAAGCTGCAAGTACAGCGGATGACGGTGCCGTTGTTGTCGCCCTGCTGGATGATGAGGCAACATTGAAGAGATTTTACAGAGACAGAGAAAATGAGACGATTCTTCTTGTCCCTGAAAATGATAACTACGAAACCCGGGTGGTTAATCACTGCATTATTCAGGGAATCGCAAGAAAAGTTATAAAGGATATAATTTAAGAAGGAAAACAAAAACATTTATGGCACATATATTAATTGTTGATGACGATATACAAATAAGTGAGATGCTGACCGAGAAACTGGAAACGGAAGGCTATACTGTTTCTGCGGCTTATTCCGGAACGGAAGCACTTATGTTTCTGGTAAATACCAGCCCCGACCTTATACTGCTTGATCTTATGCTTCCGGGTATTTCAGGAGAGAAACTTCTCCTGCAGATAAAGGATATTCCAGTAATAGTAGTAAGCGCTAAAGCCGATGTCACAGACAAAGTTGAACTACTGCTGGGCGGTGCTGCAGATTACGTCACAAAACCGTTTGATATGCAGGAGCTTCTTGCTCGGATAGCAGTTCAGCTTCGTAAAAATACAAGTAATTCGGAAAAAAATCTTCTTTGTTTTAAAGAGATATCCTTGAATACTGACACACATACTATCGATATAAACGGCACAACAATAAAATTAACAAGAACGGAATATGCGATTCTGAAACTGCTGATGCAAAATCAGGAGAAAGTAGTACCAAAGCTGACTATTCTTGAACAGATTTGTAGTGATACACCTGATTGTACCGAAGATTCACTCAAAATACATATACACAATCTGCGTAAAAAACTTAAATCTGCCGCAGGAAAGGATTATATTTCATCAGTATGGGGGATAGGTTTTATGCTCTCAGAAAAATCTTAACAGTTTCTTAACTGTCCTCTTAACTGTTTTCTTAACTTTTTTTTGATATAATGTTTTCAGAAACAAAAGGAGGTCAATATATATGGACTATGTTCTGAAAACAAACAATCTCTGCAAATACTACAGGAATTTTAAAGCACTCAACGGTTTGAAAATGAATGTCCCAAAAGGTTCTATATACGGATTTGTTGGGAAAAACGGTGCTGGCAAAACTACACTTATTCGTCTTTTGTGTGGCTTGCAGATGCCTACAGACGGTGATTTTGAACTGTATGGCGTAAAAAATACAGATAAGAAAATTTCAGAATCCAGAAGCAGAATAGGTGCGATAGTTGAATCACCTTCACTTTTCCCTGAAATGACAGCTGAGGAAAATCTGAAATATCAGTACCGTCTGCTTGGAATACCGGACTATAAAGGAATACCGGAGTTGCTTGAACTGGTGGGACTTGCAGATACGGGAAAAAAGAAAGCCGGTAATTTTTCGCTTGGTATGCGTCAGCGTCTGGGAATAGCAATCGCACTATGCGGAAATCAGGATCTGTTAATACTTGATGAGCCGATAAACGGGCTTGACCCACAGGGGATAATAGAAATACGTGAGCTTATCCTGAAACTGAACCATGACAGAAATATTACTTTTATAATCTCCTCGCATATTCTCGATGAACTTTCAAGGATTGCTACTCATTACGGATTTATTGACAACGGAAGGATAGTTCGTGAAATTAGTGCAAAGGAACTTGAAAATGCATGTCGCAAAAGTCTGAGTGTCAATGTTACAGATACATCAGCTCTTGCTCGTGTACTTGACAGCATGGGACTGGAATATATAATTTCAGATGATATAAATGCGGAGATTTTCGGGAGACCTGAAATATCAGAACTTGTATTTGCACTTGATAAGGAAAAATGCCGTCTTGTATCCTGTACAGAACGAGAGGAAACACTGGAAGGTTTCTTCATTTCACTTGTAGGAGGCGGCAGTAATGAGTAAACTAATTTTTGCGGATATACCAATGGTTTTTAAATCAAAAATGCTGTACATCATTTTCGGGCTGTCTGCATTTCTTGGATTTTCTATCGTATTAATTTCCTATCCCGAAACCGAAACCCCTGAGGAACTGCTTGCATTACTATATTACAATTCATCAAATTTTATAAATATGCTTATGCCGATTCTCTTTGGCGGTGTTTCAATAATACTTATATCTAAAGAATTTTCAAGTGGAGTTATACGAAACAAGGTTACGATGGGCCACAGCAGGCGCAACATAATTCTATCCTGGACAGTAATCTATTCCCTAACTACACTTATTACCTTTATACTGTTTTTTTCAGCCTTATGGATAACGGCTGCAGCTTTTGGAATTGATACATCTTCCATTAATGCTGCAAATCTCATTACAGAACATCTTATTATATTGATATATGTAATAAAGTTTCAGCTGTTCTCAATTTTTATGGTGTGTATCTATTCAGATGTCAAAACTACTGTAATTTGTTATCTGTTAAACAATCTTTTTATCTTACCTTTTATGATATTTTCTATGTCAGATGAGTACGATTTTATCATAAGAGCAGGCTCAAGAATAAACCTTTACGCATGGGCTGCAAATGGCAGCGGTTTATTTTTGACTGAATCTGATAAACCATGGCTGACAATTCTTTATTCTACAGGACTTGGAGCTTTATATCTGGTTTTTGCAAATCTGTATTTTTCAAAAAAAGATCTTAAATGAGGAAATAATCATGATATATGTAATCTTATGTGTTATGGCAGCAATAATACTGTTTTTGTCAGCTAAACTTTATCTTATAAAAAAAGCAGCACGTGAGATTACTAATGATCTTTCAAAAAAGATTAAGTCAGATACTTGTACACGGCTTCGTATTTCAAGTCGTGACAAGGACATTCGCCGTCTTGCTTCCTGCATAAATGAGCAGCTTGATGAATTGCATAATGAACGGCTTCAGTATCATCACGGCAATATTGAACTGAAAAATGCTATAACAAATATATCCCATGATATCCGCACTCCGCTGACAGCAATATACGGATACCTTGATATGCTGCAGAAAACTGATGATCCGGAAAAACAGCAGCACTATATTTCTGTAATGAAAGAACGTGCGAAACTGATGAAACAGCTTACAGAAGAACTGTTCAGATATTCTGCTATTGTATCTGATGAAAGTGAGATGGAAAAAGAAGATGTTTTTGTCAATCAGGTTCTTGCGGAGAGTATAAGCAGCTTTTATCCGGCGCTTTCTGAAAAGGGAATCAAACCTGATATTATAATTACAGAAAAGCGTATTGTAAAAAACATAAACAAGGCGGCATTAACCAGAGTTTTTTCAAATCTCCTGAGTAATGCAGTAAAATACAGTGACGGTGACCT
>JAEDJV010000022.1 GCA_016296165.1 Oscillospiraceae bacterium
AGGAGGAAACAATTTTGAAAAAGGATTCATTTTTCGGACTAATGATTAAGGCCATATTATCCGGTCTTATGATTGGTGTGGGAGGTACTGTGTATCTTTCGTGTGACAACAAATACATAGGAGGATTTCTCTTTAGTTTTGGGCTTTTTACGATTATTCAGTATGGATTTAACCTTTATACTGGTAAGGTTGGTTACATACCGGAGAGAAAACCGGCATATATTATTGATGTTTTGTTAATTTTTCTTGGGAACGGGATAGGAACCGGGCTGGCCGCCTTTCTTTTGAGGTTTACAAGGATATGGAATGGTATTCATGAAAAGGCAGAAGTAATTTTTGACGGAAAGATGTCAGACAGCATAGCAAGTAAATTTATTCTGGGTATATTCTGTGGTCTTCTCATGTATCTGGCTGTAGAAAACGCAAGAAACTGCAGAGAAAAACAGAATGATACGTCAATGGTATTTGGTGTAGCTCTTCCGGTTATGGTTTTTATATTCAGCGGATTTAATCACTCTGTTGCTGATTTCTTCTATATGTTTGTATCACACGTTACACCGGACAGACTCCTTTATCTTGTTATTGTAATGCTTGGTAATGCAGTTGGCGGTATGCTTATTCCAATCTGTAAAAAAGTATATGAAAAACAGTAATCAAAAGCTGTATCGTAATTCGATACAGCTTTTTTGGTGCATTGTAATTTCTTTTTTAAAAAAAGTGTTGAAATAATTAAATAAATATTGTATAATTAATATGACGGCTGTAAATTTAAATTGTGAGGTGTTGTTATGAATTCCAGATTTTATTTTTGCTTTTCAGATTTCATCAATGACACTATACTTGTAAATTTTTATAGAGATATTGCATTTGAATAACTGTGACTCTGTCGCAGTTTTATTTATTTTAGGAGGTTATTTAACAATGTCAAAAAAAGTAGCTATTATTATGGGTAGTGACAGCGATCTTCCTGTAGTAAAAGATGCGGCCAAGGAATTAAAAAATTTTGGAGTGGAATTCGAAATTCATGTTATGTCTGCACACCGTACACCTGAAGCAGCTGCTGAATTTGCAAAGAACGCAGCAGATAATGGTTTTGGTGTAATTATTGCAGCAGCAGGCATGGCTGCTCATCTTGGCGGAGTACTCGCTGCTTATACAACCCTTCCTGTTATAGGTATTCCTATGGAATCATCAAGACTTGATGGTATGGATGCACTTCTTGCAACAGTTCAGATGCCTAAGGGCGTTCCGGTGGCTACGGTTGCAATAAACGGTGCCGCCAATGCTGCTATTCTCGCAGTACAGATGCTTGCGATTTCAGACAGTAATCTGGCAGAAAAACTTGCTGATATGAAAGCACAGATGAAGAAAACTATTGCTGAAAAAGATCAGAAACTTCAGAATACTATAAAAGAACTTATCTGATCATTTAATATATATTAACACTTAAAATTATTAATAAATTTCGCTTAAGGCGGGAATGGAGTATTATTATGGAAAATTTACAGAAAACAGAACAGCTCTACGAAGGAAAAGCAAAAAAGGTATATGCTACAAGCAATCCCGATTATGTAATTGTTGATTACAAAGATGATGCAACTGCATTCAACGGAGAAAAGAAAGGTACAATTGCTGGTAAGGGCGTTATTAATAACAGAATGACAAACTATATGTTTGGTCTTCTTGAAAAGGCTGGAGTTCCTACACATCTTGTTGAAGAAATCAGCGAAAGAGAAACAATAGTAAAAAAAGTTGAAATTGTGCCTCTCGAAGTAATCGTCAGAAACGTTGCTGCTGGTAGTTTTTCAAAGAAACTCGGTATCGAAGAAGGTACACCACTTAAGCAGCCTACACTTGAATTCAGCTATAAGAATGATGATCTTGGTGATCCATTCATCAATGATTACTATGCACTTGGCCTTGGTCTTGCAACTAAAGAAGAAATTGACACAATTACAAAATATGCTTTCATGGTAAATGATTTCATGGTTGATTTCTTCAAGAAGATGAACATAGATCTTATCGACTTTAAGATAGAATTCGGCAGATTCCATGATCAGATTATCCTTGCTGACGAAATTTCACCTGATACATGCCGTCTCTGGGATAGTACAACACACGAAAAGCTTGACAAGGACCGTTTCCGCAGAGATATGGGCGGTGTTGAAGAAGCTTATCAGGAAATTATGAAGAGACTCATGGGAGAATAATCGATGGGCGGATTTTTTGGTGCAGCATCTGAGAATGATTGTATAACTGATGTATTCTTCGGAACAGACTATCACTCACATCTTGGTACTAGAAGAGGCGGTATGACAGCATACTCAGAAACAAAAGGATTTCAGAGAAGTATTCACAGTATTGAAAACTCTCCATTCAGAACCAAGTTCGAAAAAGACATCGAATCAATGCAGGGTAATCTCTGTATAGGATGTATAAGTGACACAGATCCGCAGCCTATCATGGTTAGATCCAGGTTTGGAATATATGCTGTTTGTACAATTGGTATTATTAACAACGCTCGTGAACTTGAAGAAGAACTTCTTAACTCCGGATGTGCAAGTTTCGAAACAATGAGTAGTGGAAACATAAACACAAGTGACCTTGTAGGTGCGCTTATTGCTCAGAAAAGTTCATTTATTGAGGGAATAAAGTACGCGCAGGAAAAGATTAACGGAACAGTTTCTCTTATGATTCTTACAAAGGATAACATTATTGCGGCACGTGACAATGAAGGACGTTTACCTATACTTATAGGAAAAAGAGAAGACGGTTACTGTCTTTCTTTTGAGTCATTCGCATATCAGAAACTTGGTTATGAAACATGTTACGAACTTGGACCTGGTGAAATAGTTAGTGTTACATCAAAGGGTTATGATATTCTTGCTGAAAGAAATAATAACCTGAAGATTTGTTCATTTTTGTGGACATATTATGGTTATCCTACAGCTGTGTATGAAGGCGTTACCGTTGAAACTATGCGTACAAGAAACGGGGAGATAATGGCAGAACTTGATATGGCTCATGGCACTCTCCCGGATGTAGACTATGTATGCGGTATTCCGGATTCAGGTGTTCCGCACGCTATAGGTTATGCAAACAGAAGCGGAATTCCATTTGCAAGACCGTTTATAAAATATACTCCTACATGGCCAAGAAGCTTTATGCCACAGAATCAGACAATAAGAAATCAGGTTGCTAAAATGAAGCTCATACCTGTCCATGAATTAATTGAAGGTAAAAAACTTCTCTTTGTTGATGACAGTATAGTTAGAGGCACCCAGCTTCGCGAAACAGTTGAATTCCTTTACGCTAACGGTGCCGAGGAAATTCACATGCGTTCAGCATGCCCTCCTATTATGCACGGATGTAAATATCTTAACTTCTCAAGAAGCACTTCTGAACTTGATCTTATTGCCAGAAAGATTATTGACGAGTTCGAAGGTGCAGAAGGCGTAAAATATATCTCAGAATATAGTGACACAAATACAGAGAGAGGTCAGAGACTCAGAAAAGAAATCTGTAAAAGACTTAAGCTTACATCTCTTGAATTCCAGTCACTTGAAGGCACAGTTAAGGCTATTGGACTTCCATCATGTAATTTATGTAGTTACTGCTGGGATGGTAAAGAATAATGTAATAATCGTATAATAATGCATACGGAGGAAATAAAATGAAAAGTTTTTCAGAAAGCTATAAAGAAGCCGGCGTAGACGTTACAGCCGGATATAAGGCTGTTGAGCTCATGAAAGCTCACGTTGCCAGAACAATGACAAGTGGGGTTCTTTCAGGTATCGGTGGATTCGGCGGACTTTTTGAACTCGACCTTACTGGTATAAATAAACCTGTTCTAGTTTCAGGTACAGATGGTGTTGGTACAAAACTTAAGATTGCTTTTCTCATGGACAAGCATGATACAGTTGGTATCGACTGTGTTGCTATGTGCGTGAATGATATCATCTGCTGTGGTGCAAAGCCGCTTTTCTTCCTTGACTATATCGCAGTAGGAAAGAATTATCCTGAAAAAGTTGCTCAGATTGTTTCCGGTGTAGCAGAAGGCTGCGTACAGGCAGGCGCTGCTCTTATAGGCGGCGAAACTGCTGAAATGCCTGGTTTTTATCCGGTTGACGAATATGACCTTGCTGGTTTCTCAGTTGGTGTTGTTGACAAGGATAAGATTATCAGAAATGAAGAACAGAAAGCCGGAGACGTTATGATCGCACTTAAGTCAAGCGGTGTTCATTCAAACGGATTCTCACTTGTAAGAAAAGTATTTACAGTCAGCGAACAGAACCTTGCACGTCACTATGGCGATCTTGGAACAACACTCGGTGAAACACTACTTACACCAACAAAAATATATGTTAAGGCAATTATGGAACTTCTAAAGAGTGTAAAGGTTAAATCAATCTCTCACATTACAGGCGGCGGTTTCTACGAAAATATTCCTAGATCACTTCCAAAGGGGATTACTGCCTCTATCGAGAGATCAGCCGTTCAGGTTCTCCCTATTTTCGATCTTATTGCGAAGACAGGTAAGATTCCTGAAAGAGATATGTTCAATACATTTAACATGGGTGTAGGTATGATAGTTGTTGTTGATAAAAACGACGCTGACAATGCGCTTGCTGCACTTAAGGCCGCTGGGGAAGATGCATATATTCTTGGTGAACTTGTTGACGGTGATGAAGGCGTAATTATCAAGTAATCTGTCGGAGGATATAATGAAAAATATAGTTGTTCTTGTTTCAGGCGGCGGAACTAATCTTCAGGCACTTATAGATTCACAGAACAGGGGAGAAATAAAAAACGGAAAAATTTCATGTGTTATTTCTTCAAATCCTGAAGCATATGCAATTGAAAGAGCTGAAAAAGCAAATATCCCTTCAGTTGTAATATCAAGAAAAGATTATTCTGATAGTGTATCGTACAGCAAAGCAATTCTTGAGGAACTTAATCGTCAGAAAGCTGATTTGGTTATACTTGCAGGCTTTATGACAATACTCGACAAATGCGTTACAGAGGCTTATGCTTACAAAATTATTAACGTGCATCCGGCGCTCATTCCTTCATTCTGTGGTGAAGGTTTCTATGGACTTAAGGTTCATGAAAAGGCTCTTGAATACGGGGTAAAGGTATCCGGTGCAACGATTCATTTTGTAAATGAAGAGGCAGACGCAGGCGCGATAATACTTCAGGGTACGGTAAATGTTGAAAACGGCGATACTCCTGAAGTTCTTCAGAAGAGGATAATGGAAAATGTAGAATGGAAACTGCTTCCTAAGGCTGCATCATTATTTTGTGAAGACCGTATAACAATAGTTGACGGCAAAGCATATGTTGATTACAAATAATCTATACAAAAATAATACAGAGGAGTAACCTTACTTATGAAAATGCTCGACATTTATGAGGAATTAAAGAAGAATTCTTATCCTGGCAGAGGTATAGTAATTGGCAGATCTGCAGACGGAAAAAAAGCTGTTACAGCTTACTTTATCATGGGAAGAAGCGTAAACTCACGCAATCGTGTATTTACAGCTACAGACGATGGGATTAAAACAGAAGCTGCAGATCCTTCAAAGCTCTCTGATCCACATCTTATAATTTATGCTCCGGTTAGAAAGCTCGGTAATATTACTATAGTTACTAATGGTGATCAGACAGATACTATCTATGAAAACATGGCTAAGGGACAAACTTTTGAACAGTCTTTAAGAACCAGAGAGTACGAGGATGATGCTCCAAACTATACTCCTAGAATTTCAGGTATCATGGAAATTGAAAACGGATCGTACAACTATTCTATGTCAATTCTTAAATCAGCTGACGGAAATCCTGACTGTGTAGAGAGATTTACTTACAACTATGCGACACCACTTCCTGGTACAGGTCATTTCATTCACACATATATGGGAGACGGAAATCCGCTTCCAAGTTTTGAAGGTGAACCGGAAAAAATTTCTGTTCCTGATGATATTGATGAATTCACAGATAAGCTTTGGGATTCGCTTAATGCTGACAATAAAGTTTCTCTCTTTGTAAGATATATTGATATAGAGACAGGCAAGGAAGAAACAAAGATTATTAACAAGTTAGAAAAAATCTGATACGGAGGAAGACTCATGGCAAACGAAATGCTTTTAAAATACGGATGTAACCCAAACCAGAAGCCTTCAAGAGTATATATGGAAGACGGAAAAGACCTTCCAATCGAAGTGCTCAACGGTAAACCAGGCTATATCAATCTTCTTGATGCATTTAACGGCTGGCAGCTTGTTAAGGAATTAAAGGCTGCTACAGGTTACTGTGCTGCAACATCATTCAAACACGTTTCTCCTGCTGGTGCAGCTATAGGTAAACCACTTACAGAAACAGAAGCAAAGATTTACTTTGTGGACGATCTTGGAGAGCTCACACCAATGGCTTCTGCTTATGCAAGAGCAAGAGGAGCAGACAGAATGTCTTCATATGGTGATTTTATTGCCCTTTCTGATGAATGTGACGCCTGCACAGCAAAGATGATACAGAGAGAAGTATCCGATGGTATTATCGCGCCTTCATATACAGATGAAGCTCTTGAGATTCTTAAATCAAAGAGAAAAGGCACATATAACATTATTAAAATTGATGCTGATTATGTACCGGCTCCTGTTGAAACAAAGCAGGTATTTGGCGTTACTTTTGAGCAGGGAAGAAATGAACTCAAGATAGACAATGATATGCTTACAAATATCGTTACAGATAACAAAAACATTCCTGATGACAAGAAGGATGATCTTGTTATTGCACTTATTACTCTTAAATATACACAGTCAAACTCTGTTTGCTATGTTAAGAACGGACAGGCCATTGGTATCGGTGCAGGTCAGCAGTCAAGAATTCACTGTACAAGACTTGCTGGTAATAAAGCAGATATCTGGTGGCTCAGACAGCATCCAAAGGTTATGGGACTTCAGTTCGTTGATGATATAAGAAGACCAGACAGAGATAATACAATCGACGTTTATATTTCTGATGAATACGAGGACGTTCTTGCTGAAGGCGAATGGCAGAGACTTTTTAAGGTTAAGCCTGAAGTACTTACTTCTGAAGAGAAGAAAGAATGGCTTGCAAAGAATACAGATGTTTGTCTTGGCTCAGATGCGTTCTTCCCGTTTGGTGACAATATAGAAAGAGCTAAGAAGAGTGGTGTAGCATATATTGCTGAACCAGGTGGCTCTATCAGAGACGATCATGTTATTATGACATGCAATAAGTATAACATTGCGATGGCATTTACAGGCATCAGACTTTTCCATCACTAATATTTATTATTACTTCTTATCACAGATATGGGTTTTCCTGTATCTGTGATATATGTTTATTTTTAAGGAGGCATAACACATGAATGTACTTGTAGTAGGCGGCGGCGGACGCGAACATGCACTTGTTATGAAAATACATGAAAGCGATAAAGCTGACAAAATCTATTGCGTTCCAGGTAACGGCGGTATCTCCAGATACGCAGAATGTATAAGTGGTATAAAAGCAACTGATATAGAGGGAGTAATTGAAACAGCAAAAAAAGTAAGTGCTGATCTTGTTGTTGTTGCTCCTGACGATCCTCTTGTTATGGGTATGGTTGACGAACTTAACAAAGAGGGTTTTGCGACATTTGGACCTAATAAGGCTGCAGCTATAATAGAAGGAAGTAAAGTTTTTTCAAAGGAACTTATGAAAAAATATGACATTCCTACAGCTGGTTATGAAGTCTTTTCATCGGCAGTAGAGGCGGTAAACTACATAAAAGAAAAGAATGAATATCCTACTGTAATAAAAGCTGATGGTCTCGCACTTGGTAAGGGCGTAATTATAGCTCAGAATTTTACTGAAGCTGAAGATGCTGTCAAGTCAATAATGGAAGACAAGATTTTTGGAGAAAGTGGTTCAAAGATTGTTATTGAAGAATTTCTCACAGGCCCTGAAGTTTCAGTACTCTGTTTTACAGACGGAAAGACCATTAAGCCGATGATTTCGTCTATGGATCATAAAAGAGCACTTGACGGTGACAAGGGGCTTAATACCGGCGGCATGGGAACTATTGCGCCAAATCCATATTATACAGAGGAAATTGCAAAGGAATGCATGGAAACAATTTTCAAGCCAACAATTGAAGCTATGAATAAGGAAGGCAGAACATTCAAGGGCTGCTTATACTTCGGTCTTATGATTACTCCAAAGGGTCCGAAAGTTATAGAATATAACTGTCGTTTTGGTGATCCTGAAACACAGGTTGTTCTTCCACTCCTTGATACTGATATTATTGATATCATGATGGCAATTTACAACGATAAGCTCGATACTGTAAATGTAAGATGGAAAAATGAAGCTGCAGCCTGCGTTGTAATGGCAAGCGGCGGATATCCTACAAAATATGAAACTGGAAAAGTCATTAACGGACTTGACGAAAGAGGTCAGGTAAGCGGTGCGTTTGTTTATCATGCTGGTTCAAAATATGAAAACGGAGACTTCCTTACTGCAGGCGGACGAGTATTGAATGTTACTGCTACAGGAAAGAATCTTAAAGAAGCTATTGATCAGTCTTATACATGCGTAAAGAAGATAAGCTTTGAAAACCACCATTTTCGTACGGATATAGGTGCCAGAGCCCTTGCATCAGATAATTAATCTGTTGGTTTACAGGAGGCGGACACTTTGAAAAAAATTGAAAAGCTTAACTCATTCAGAGGTTTTACTTTTATTGGTCTGCTGGCTAATTCACTTTTTATTTTGTTCATTATAGTAACGATGATATATTATGCTAATTATATCAGAACTGGTACTATTATTCCGATTGTTGAGGGAATAGCCTATTCTATCGAAGTTATGGGATTTGTTCTTATGCTTGTATCTGTTGTTGGATATTCAGTTAAACTCAGATTCAGGCTTCCCCTGAAAATTGCAATGTCGATATATTTTTTAACTGAGTTCATTTTCATGATCTGTGATTTTAACCTGATAGATGTATCAGAATTTTATTCACCTGCTTCAAAGGCAGTAATTATTGGTCACTGTATTTTTTCAGCTGCAATATCAATGTTTTATATGCAATTGGACAGTGATAAAAAATGTCTTCAGATTGCAGTTTCAGTTACGGCCGTTATTATGATGCTCGCTTCCTTTGCGATAGTTTATAATGTTAGGGTATATGCCAGTATTCTTGTTAATTCTTTCGCATATATTGTTCTTTATTCTTCTATTCTGTTTTTTGACAAAAGAGAAATGATATATGCAAACTGTCATGATGATATAGCAAAGGTTTACGAAGAAAGCGATTTTTTTAATGATAATAATTAAATACATTCAAAAAACATGAACCATTTTATGATTCATGTTTTTTGACTAAAAGAAGAAAAAAAGGATATAATATCTTTATGAATTCAGAAGTAAAAAAGACTAATGTTATTTTAGCCGCGGTAGATACCGGTGAATATGATATTGAAAGCTCCCTGGCAGAACTTGAGGAACTTACAAAAACAGCAGATGGTGTAGTAGTTGGCGTAATTACACAGAAACGTCCGGCATTTGATCCAGGAACATGTATGGGAGCCGGAAGACTCAGCGAACTTGCTGATGCCTGTAGTGAACTGAATGCAGAATTAATAGTATTTGACCATGAACTTAGTGCTACTCAGATAAGAAACATTGAAAAGATAACTGATGTCAGGGTAATTGACAGAACTATGCTTATTCTTGATATTTTTGCAGGCCGCGCCAGATCAAGAGAGGGTAAACTTCAGGTTGAACTAGCTCTTCAGAAATACAGATTGCCTCGACTGACAGGTATGGGCGTTGAACTCTCAAGACTTGGCGGCGGAATTGGAACAAGAGGTCCGGGTGAAACAAAACTTGAGACTGATAAGCGGCATATAAAACGCAGAATAAATGCACTTGAAGAAGAACTTAAGCTTCTTGAAGAAAGAAGAAACAGATTAAGAACCAGAAGGAAAAAAGACAATGTTCTCACAGCAGCTATAGTTGGATATACCAATGTCGGAAAATCCACCCTGTTAAACGCACTTACTGAAGCCGGTGTTCTTGCTGAAAACAAACTTTTTGCTACTCTTGATACTACTTCAAGATCAATAGAGCTTCCTGACGGACGAAATGTTATGCTTATTGACACAGTCGGACTCATAAGGCGACTTCCTCACAGCCTTGTAGAAGCGTTCAAGTCGACTCTTGAAGAAGCTGCTTCTGCAGATCTTATAATGGAAATAATTGATTCATCATCTTCTGAAGCACAGGAACAAATCAAAGTAACACACGATCTGCTCACAGAACTTGGATGTGAAGATATTCCCCATATCTATGTCTTAAACAAATGTGATAAAGGGGAGTCTGCGATATATATTCCTTCGGACTTAAAATCTGTTAAAATTTCCGCTTTGAACAAAACCGGATTTGATGATTTATTAAAGCTTATTACTGAAAGTCTTCCTGAAACTGCTAAGCAAATGAAATTGCTCATTCCATATAGCCAGACAGCACTCACCGGACGTATCAGGGAAAACGGCAAAGTAATTTCCGAGGAATTTACAGCAGAGGGAACACTTATCGAAGCGCTTGTGGATATAAAACTATGGAAAACATGTGAGGAATATATTATTAAATAATATTTTTTATAAAAGAAGGTGTAATGGTGGAAAGTGTAAAAAAAGCACTAAGTAAAATGACGCTCGCTGATAAGGCGGCACTAGTATGCGGTGCAACTGCCTTTAGTACAGCTGAGTTTCCTAAACTTGAAATACGAAAACTCCAGTTTTTAGATGGTGGAACAGGTATAAATTTTGAACAGTTGTTTAGTGATTTTCTTTCACAGAATAATACAAATGTTAGTTTTGAATCAGTTACAGGAAACAACAAATTAAATAATGTTATAAAAAATTTTTACAGTCCTGAGAATTTGAGTGAAGAAGAAATCGAACTTTATAACTGGATAATCGAAAAACTTGAAGAAAAGGTAAAACTTCCAGGTATGAGTCCGGGTTGCTTTCCGCCAGGAATACTTCTTGGAGCAACCTTTAATCCGAAAATTACTGAACAGATAGGAGATGCACTGGGTGCAGAGGCTGTTGTGTTTGGTGTGGATGTATTGCTTGGAACTCCAAACGTAAATATTCATCGTGATCCTCTGGGCGGAAGGGTATTTGAAGGATATTCTGAAGATCCGTATCTGGTTTCTGTTATGGCACCACCACTTGTCAGAGGTGTACAGAAACATCCTGTTGCAGCCAATGTAAAACATTTTGCTGCTAATAATCAGGAAACTAACCGTATGGGAATAAACGAATTAATCTCAAGAAGAGCACTTGAGGAAATCTACCTGCCTGGATTCAGGGCATGTGTTGAAGACGGAAAAGTTATGACGTTAATGAGTGCCTACAATAAGATAAATGGTGTTCCGTGTACAGAGAATACATTCCTTCTTAATGAGAAGCTGCGAAAAAAATGGAAATTTGATGGTATTGTTGTTTCAGACTGGGGTGCAGTAAGGAATCAGTTTAATGCGCTTGCAGCAGGGAATGACCTGAATATGCCTGGACCAGTAAACTCAGATGAAATTGTAAACGCAGTAAAGGAGGAAATTTTCTCATCGGATATATTGACGCAGTCTGCTGAACGAATCGTAAATCTCATAAAAAATCTTGATGAGAAGAAAACAAAGTATATTGCACCAGCCTCATCAGCAGAAGAATTAAAAAAATATACCGACCTTGCTGCATACAAAGCTGCTGCTGAAGGAATTGTTCTCTTAAAAAATGAAAACGACATCTTTCCGATAGATTTGAATGACAAATCAGAAATAATAATAACAGGTACAGGCTGTGACAATTTCCTTGCCTGTGGAACAGGCAGCGCAGGTGTTATTACAGACAGAAATACTTCATTTACAGAAGAACTTGCAAAATTAACGGGAAATGAAAGAATCAGTATTCAGCAAAATGTTCTGAAGATTAAAGGAAAAGGCGAAACTGTTCTTGTCGTTGCTTCGCTTTCAGGAATGGAAGGAAACGACCGAAATGATATGAAACTTGATAAAAAAGACAGGGCCGTAATAAGAGAGCTCATTCTGGGAAAACAGAATAATAAAAACTTTAAACTTGGAATCATTCTGAATGTTTGCGGACCAGTAACACTTTCTGATTTTGAGCCATATACAGATGGAATCATATGTACTTTTCTTCCTGGAATGCAGGGAGGTAAAGCTCTTGCGGATATAGTTACAGGTATTGTTAATCCGTCCGGAAAACTGCCTCTTACTTTTCCGGTGCATTATAGAGATACTCCCACACATATTAATTTTCCGGGTGATGGACATGAAGTTGTTTATGGAGAAGGTATTTATGTTGGTTACAGATATTATGACAAAAAGAAGATAAAACCAGCCTATGCTTTTGGTTATGGCCTTTCCTATACTAACTTTGAAATCTTTGATGTGGAATTTAGTTCAGAGAGATTTAGTGAAAATCTCTCTATAAAAGGAAAGATAAAAAACACAGGTGACAGATATGGTGCTCAGGTTGTACAGATTTATATTTCAGATGTATATTCAAGCTGTCCAAAACCGATTAAGGAACTAAAAAGATTTCAGAAAATTTTTCTTGATCCAGATGAGGAAAAATATTTTGAATTCAGGCTTACCGAAGAAGATTTCTCATATTATGATACAGATTATAACCGGTTTGTTTGTGAGGAAGGTTTCTTCGATATACATGTGGCGACTTCTTCACTTACTGAAGACTGTATGATAATAAAACGTGTATATAAGACTGGAACTAGTCCGTATTCATATGGACTCAATTCAACTGTAAAAGTATTTTTTGAACATGCCGAACTTCATGAGCTTCTTATAAAATTCTGGAATCAGGAGGGCTTTGATATTGGTGTTCTGCTGAACACATATCAGTATAACCCTGATAAGAAATTATACGAAATTATTCCAAAAATAGTTGATTCAGATACAGAAATAAATCAGCGTCTGGAAAAATTCCTTGAAGAAGTTTCAAAAACAGAAAAAAGATAAAACCCGTTTCAAAACTCAAACAAGGCTGCGTAACATCATTTGTTACGCAGCCTTCACTTTAATTCTATAAAGTTTCTTTATAGGTTCTATATAAGCATGTTTTTTACTCAATCAATAATATTCGTATAAACACCTGCAAAAGAAAAATGATCTTTTAATTCAAGACATGCATCTTCTGCAGATTTTTTTTCTGTAAAAATTCCGAATACAGCAGCGCCGCTGCCGGTCATCATGGTTCGAACAGTATTGTGTCTGAGCATTATTTCTTTAATTTTTTTTATATCATCCGGAAGTGAAGTGAGTTCAAAAGTATTAAGTGAATTATTCATCAGAGTTATGATATCGTCATTTTCTATAGCGTTTAAAATAACTTCTGTATTCTGATGAGGTATATCGGCTAATGTATCAATCTCTCTGTACGCCTGTGGAGTGGATACACCTGTTTCTCCCTTTGCACACACAACGTAGTGCTTTGATAACGGCTTCAAACATTTATTTACTTCACCGATTCCGGTAATATGGGCGATGCCTCCCTTAATAAAAAACGGAGTGTCAGCGCCGACAGGAAGTGACATTTTCATTAAATCTTTATCAGAAAGTCCGGTGTTAAACATGTTATTGAGAATACGGAACACTCCTGCAGCATTTGTACTTCCGCCGCCCATCCCCGCCTGAGAAGGAATATTTTTCTCAATATGAATGTTTATTCCTGGATTATCTATTCCGGTTTTTTCGAAAAATGTGTTAGCCGCATTGAAGACTATATTATTTTCGTTACATGGAATCTCCGGAATATTGCATGATACAGAAATTATTCCGCTGTTGTTTGTTGATACGCTTACTGTATCATATAGTGAAATTTCCTCAAAAATACTGTCAATGTTGTGATAGCCGTCCGGTCTTTTTTCAGTTACATCCAGAGTAAGATTGATTTTGGCATAAGTTTTTACTGATATAGTATTGTTCATAGTCAATTCCTCTTAATATCCTCAAGAAATTCACCGATTCTTGATACAGCCTCGCTGATGTGATTGAGAGAATAAGCGTATGAAACACGAATAAATCCTTCTCCGCAGTCGCCAAATGCATTTCCTGGAACAACAGCAACTTTTTTGCTGTATAAAAGTTTTTCGCAGAATTCCTCACTCGTAAGGCCTGTGTTTTTTATGCATGGAAATACATAAAACGCTCCCTCTGGGTTAAAACAGGAAAGACCGAGTTTATTGAATGAATCTGTAACAAATCTTCGGCGAACATTGTATTCGTCAACCATTTTTCTTACCTCATCCTCACAATTTTCAAGTGCTTCAATTGCTGCGTACTGACTTACAGTAGGCGAACACATAATTGCGTACTGATGCAGTTTAACTATCTGCTGAGCTATAGGATTAGGTGCACATGCATAACCAAGCCGCCATCCTGTCATGGCGAAAGCTTTTGAAAAACCGTTGATAAGAATTGTTCTTTCTTTCATTCCGTCAATCTCAGCAATTGAACAGTGTTTTTTTCCGTATGTCAGTTCTGAGTAGATCTCATCAGAAATAACCATTATATCTGTACCACGCAGAACTTCAGCAATCTGTTCAAGGTCTTCACGTTCCATAATAGCACCTGTGGGGTTGTTAGGAAACGGAAGTATAAGAAGTTTTGTTTTTTCGGTAATGCTGTTTTTAAGTTCTTCGGCTGTAAGTCTGAAATTGTTTTCAACTTTTGTCTCAATAGGTACCGGAATACCTCCTGAAAGTTTTACTATTGGAGAATAGCATACAAAACTTGGTTCAACAATAAGAACTTCATCACCTGGTTCAACAAGTGTTCTGATAGAAATATCAATCGCTTCAGATCCGCCAACTGTAATGACTATCTCGCTTACAGGATCATATTCAACCCCGATTTTTTTCTTTGTATATTCGCTTACAGAACGTCTTAACGCTTCAAGTCCGGCGTTTGCTGTATAAACAGTACGCTTTGTTTCAATGACCTGAACAGCCTTCTGCCTGACTGCCCATGGCGTCTGAAAATCCGGTTCACCAACGCCAAGACTTATAACATCATCCATTTCTGCAGCAATGTCAAAAAATTTTCTGATTCCCGAAGGTTTTATTTCCTGAATAGTTTTGTTTAATATCTTACTGTAATCCATCACGGAGAAACCATGCCCCTCTCATCTGTTTGTACATCTTTGTTTATAAAAATACCTTTTTCTTTGTATCTCTTAAGTACAAAATGTGTTGAAGTTGATACAACTCCTTCGATAGTTGAAAGCTTTTGCGCTACAAACAATGCAATTGTCCGAAGATCAGCACCTGATGCAGTAACAGCAAGGTCATATGCACCAGACATAAGAGTAACACCCTCGACTTCCTCGTACTGCATAATTTTATTTGCTACCTCGTCAAATCCGCTGTCTTTCTGCGGCGTAACTTTAAGCTGTATAAATGCTGTTACCGTGTTGCTGCAAGCAAGTTCCTCATTAAGTATAACGCTGTATCCCATTATGATTCCCTTGTTCTCATATTCTTTTATCTTTCTGGCCACATCATCTTCGGATATACCAAGCATTGATGATAACTGCTGATTTGTAAAACGTGCATTCTGTTTTAAAAGTTCTAATAATGAATCCATAAAAACTCCTTATCTCCGCATATAAAAATCCTGCGGTATTGTTTGTTTATATTGATATTCCGTATGGAATATGTTTTTTGAAGTAATAAATCTTATCAAATCCAGCTGCTTTCACAAGCTCAATTCCATTATTTATACCAGAGCCAATATCACATGTTTTGTGTGCATCTGATCCAACAGAGATAATTTTACCACCGCATTCTCTGAACATCCTTATATATTCCAGAGAAGGAAAAGGTTTTCCGTATTTTTGGCGAAATCCTGAAGTATTAATTTCAATTCCCTTGTCGTTTGCTGCGAGTGTTTTGAAAATATCATGGATCACATCGTCAAATGCGCTCATGTTAACTCGGATATCAGCTTCTCCGATAATATACCTGAGAGGATATGTAAGATGGCCTAATATATCAAATCTGCCCCACCTGGATAATTTCAGAAGTTCATTAAAATATTCTGCAAGAAGTTCCGGAATATTTTCATAATTATAATTCAGGAAAGCAAAATCATCACGACCTACTAATTCATGCATGGAACCGATAGTGAAATCAAGTCTTTCATCAGAAACTATCTTTTCAGCGGCTTCAAAATCATGGGTAGCCTGACCAAGTTCTATTCCGCAGATAAACTCTGTGTTTTGTGAAACATTTTCTTTTACTGCAGAATTGACTTCCATTGATTTCAGAAAAATATCATAATTATAAAAATAATGTTCTTCGTTAGCGTGGGAATACTTGTATTTGTCCGTTCCATACAAACGGTTTGATTCACAGTGTTCTGTAACAGCAATAGCTTTTAAATTGAGCTCACAGGCACGTTTGTATGAGTTTTCAGCATCGTCATATCCGTCAGGAGATATTGATGTATGTGTATGACAATCAATCATTTACTATACTTCCTGTCTTTATATTTTATTTCAAAGTAAACAAAAAAGTTTTTGCTAATATAATTATATCACAATATCATTAATATTTCCAGCCTTATTTTACGTAGATTTTTTTACAACACAAGTACAAGTTCTATTGATTTTATTAAATTAATATGTTATGATAAAACAGTAAGATTTTTGACAAAGAATATATTTCAACGAGAGGATCTGACTATGATAAAGGCAGTAATTTTTGATATGGACGGGACACTAATTGATACGGAAAAATATTATCGGGAGTTCTGGCCAAAAGCTCTTGAACACTTCGGTTACCACATGACTGATGAGCAGGTGCTTTCGATAAGGAGTTTAGGCAGACCTTTTGCACCATTGCAATTTAAACAATGGTATGGAGAGGATTTTGATTATTACAAGATAAGAGACTACAGAACAAAAATAATGAATGAGCATATTTCCAAAGCCGGTATTTCATTAAAACCAGGTGCAAAAGAAATTCTACAGATTTTAAACGAAAAGGGAATTGCTACAGCGGTAGCCACAGCTTCTGATCTTACGCGTACAAACAGATATCTGGAACAGACGGGCATAATAAAATATTTTACAAAACTAATTAGTGCAACTATGGTAAATGAGGGTAAACCGTCCCCTGATATTTATCTTTATGCCTGTGAACAACTGGGATTTAAACCTCAGGAATGCATAGCAGTTGAGGATGCACCAAACGGGATAATATCTGCATACAAGGCAGGATGTAAAGTAATTATGGTTCCGGATCAGACAGAACCAGATTATGAAATAAGCAAATATCTTTATGCATGCGTGGATTCACTTGAAAAAATATCAGATTTTCTAAACTGATTTTGTTTTGAATAAAGATTTTATTATTGAGCATGAAATAAAATATAAATAAGGGAGAAAAGATATGCATTTACCAAAAATAAATTTTAAAGTCAGACGAAGTTTAGTTTTGTTTATGATTGTTTCATTTATTATCACGTTGATAGTACCGGGATTTTCAGTTTTTGCTCAGGACGATCTGACATTTACTGTTGGATTTGATGCAGAATTTCCACCATACGGTTATAAGGATGAAAACGGAGAATATGTTGGTTTCGATCTGGAACTTGCCGAAGAAGTCTGCAGAAGAAACAACTGGAAACTTGTTAAACAGCCTATTGACTGGAATTCAAAGGATATTGAGCTAAACTCGGGACAGATAGACTGTATATGGAACGGATTTACACTAAACGGGAGAGAAAATGAATATACATGGTCTTATCCTTATGTAGACAACTCGCAGGTAGTTATTGTACTAAACGATAGTGATATAAATAAAAAATCTGATCTGGCAGGACATATAGTAGCAGTTCAGGCTGACTCATCTGCTCTTGCTGCTTTTGAAGGCGAAGATGCTTCTGAAGAAAATATAAAACTTGCTCAATCGTTTTCTCAGCTCCAGCAGGTTTCAGATTATAACAATGCATTTATGAACCTTGAAGCAGGTTTAGTTGATGCAATATGCATGGATATCGGTGTTGCCGGATATCAGCTAAAAATTCGCGGCGATGTTTTCAGAATTCTCGACGATAGTATTTCCAGCGAACAGTATGCCATCGGATTTAAGAAAGGCAATGAAGAACTGCGTGATTTAGTTCAGGCTGCGTTAAACGACATGTGTATTGACGGAACGTTTGACAAGATTGCAGGGAAGTGGGGACTATCAAATGCTGTATGCCTTGAAAAGTCCATGGAAGAAGGTGTTTTCCCGGGAGCAGATTCAGACAATACAGGTTCTTCAAAATACACCCTTGGATTTATCCTTTCCGAATTAAGTACTGGTCTTAAAGCAACACTTTCGATATTCTTCCTTACACTTCTGTTTTCTATGCCGTTAGGTCTTCTGATCACATTCGTAAGACGTTCAAAGATATGGATTTTAAGATGGATTGCAAGAATATACATATCCATTATGCGCGGTACGCCTCTGATGCTTCAGCTTCTTGTGGTATTTTTCGGACCATTCTACTTGTTCAAAATACAGATGCCTGCCTCGTATCGTTTCTGGGCTGTAATAATTGGTTTTACACTTAACTATGCAGCTTATTTTGCAGAGATATTCCGTGCAGGTATAGATTCAATTCCGGCAGGACAGTACGAAGCCGGAAAGATACTCGGATATACGAACAATCAGTTTTTCAGAAAAATAGTTTTACCTCAGATGATAAAGAGAGTACTTCCTCCGGTTACAAACGAAACAGTAACTCTTGTAAAGGATACCTCACTTGCATTTGTCCTCTCGTATATGGAGATATTTACTATTGCAAAACAGGTCGCTGCCGGAAGTGCAAACATTATTCCGCTTTTTGTAGCAGGTGTATTTTACTACGTATTCAATTTTGCTATTGCGGTTATAATGGAACATATTGAGAAAAAACTTGATTATTACAGATAAGAGGTGTAGAAATGAGTCTTCTTGAAGTTAAAGATATAAAGAAAAGTTATAAGGACCTCGAAGTTCTTAAAGGTGTGTCACTCACAATGGAAGAAGGGGAGGTTGTATCTGTCATCGGTCCGTCCGGTTCAGGAAAATCCACTTTCCTTCGTTGTGCAACAATGCTTGAAAATATAGACAGCGGAAGTCTTATATATAACGGAAGTACAGCTGTTAAAACAGATGCAAACGGAAAGATTATATTTGCTGATTATAACGAACTAAAAAAAATAAGATCATACTTCAGCATGGTATTCCAGAATTTTAATCTTTTTCCGCATTACAATGTATTGAAAAACATTACTGATGCTCCGGTTAATGTTCTTAAACAGGATAAGGACACGGCAATAAAAAACGCAATGCACCTGCTTGAGACAGTTGGATTAGACGGGAAGGAAAACAGTTATCCATGTGAATTATCAGGAGGTCAGCAGCAAAGAGTTGCAATTGCACGTGCACTTGCAATGAATCCCAAAATTATATTTTTTGATGAACCAACATCAGCACTCGATCCGGAAATTACAGCAGGAGTTTTAAAGATACTAAAAAAACTTGCGCAGGAAAAGAAAACAATGCTGATTGTTACTCACGAAATTTCATTTGCAAGAAATATATCAGACAGAGTAATATTTATGGATGGCGGACACATAATAGAGCAGGGAACACCTGAAGAGGTTATTGATAATCCTAAAAATGAACGTACAAAACAATTCCTTAATACGCTTAGTGGAAAATAAAAAAAAGACATCTCATTAAGGGATGTCTTTTTTTGATTAAGGAAAAAATACGTCAAGAGATTAATTGTTTCTGTAGTCAATTACTCTCTTTGTTTTCTTTTCAGATCTCGGAAGTGTTCCGACAGGTACTACAATTACCTTTGGAGTCATACCGATAAGTGATTTGAAGAGATCAAGAATTTTTTTGCTCATTTCGTTAAAGTCATATTTACCGTCCCCTTCAACTGTAAGGAGCATTACATCTTTGTTATTGTCATCATCGTGTGCAATAGTGATGGAATATTCACTTGATGTTCCTTCAACTTTTTTAAGAAGTTCTTCAACCTGACTCGGGAACATATTTACGCCGCGAACTTTAAACATATCATCGCTTCTGCCCTTAATAACATCGATTCTCGGATAGCAGCGACCACATTTACATGTTCCCGGAATAATTCTTGAAAGATCGTGTGTTCTGAATCTGAGAAGAGGAGCGCCTTCCTTTACAAGAGTGGTAATAACGATTTCGCCTTCTTCACCGTCAGGTACATTTTCACCTGTAACAGGATCGATTATTTCAATATATACATAGTCGTCCCAGTAGTGAATACCACAGTCATGTTCTACCAATACCTGGTCCGTATATTTCTGTAAGACCATAGATATCGTAAAGCTCTATTCCAAGTTCATCATGGATACGTTTTCTCATTGTTTCGCTCCAGCGTTCTGAACCAAAAATGCCTTTCTTAAGCTTTATCTTATCCTTAAGACCTCTTTTTTCAATTTCTTCAGCAAGAAGAAGCGCATATGATGATGTGGCTGTAAGTACGGTTGTTTCAAGATCTATCATCATTTTAAGCTGCTTCTCTGTATTACCCGGACCCATCGGAACTGCCATTGCGCCTAATTTTTCACATCCAGCCTGAAATCCTATACCAGCTGTCCAGAGACCATATCCAGGAGTAATCTGTATTCTGTCTTTGTTTGTAATACCAGCTGTTTCATAGCAACGAGCAAACATTATACCCCAGTCATCAACGTCTTTGGCTGTATACGGGATAATAACAGGAGTTCCTGTTGTACCTGATGATGAATGGATTCGCACGATTTCAGTTTCATCACATGCCATTATTCCAAGCGGATAAGCATTTCTAAGGTCATTTTTTTCTGAGAAAGGAAGTTTTTCGAAGTCTTCCTGAGATGTCACACCGGTAATACCATGTTTTTTATAAAGTTCCCCATAGTAACTACCAGATTCGATAAGTCTTTTTACCTGCTTATCAACAAGTTTTAATTGAGTTTCATTTAATTTCATAGTTTGCTCCAATCTGCTCACCTTTTTCAAAGGCTATCATGTTTATTTGAATGAACTTTTCTTTGACGCGATCTTTTATTTCAGATATAATGCTGTCTCTTGAAAGTCCAAGTTTACCAGTTCCAACTGCTACGCCAAGTATGGCAACATTAAACACTTTTGAAGAACCTGCTGCCTTACATATTTCCTCAGCGTTAACAACGATAACGCTGCTGCATTTTTTCTTTAGGTAATCTATCATTTCCACACCATCATAACCGGTGTTCTGGAGAGATTCGGTTACCGGTTTTACTGGAATACTATTGACAATTACAATTCCGTCTTTTTTCAGATACTGAAGATTTCTTACAGCTTCAGCCGGTTCAAAAGCGAGTATTATATCTGCTGAACCAAACGGTATTAAAGGTGAATAAGCATTATCTCCTATACGAACGTGGCTTGTAACAGATCCGCCTCGCTGTGCCATACCAATTGTCTCCGCTGAATGAACAGTTTGATTGTTTCTCATAGCTGCTGAAGCGATTAATTTTGAGGCAAGTACAGTACCCTGTCCGCCTACGCCACAGAGAAGAATATCTTTATTCATTGTCAACACCTCCAATTGCTTTTACCGGACACACCTTGCTGCAAAGGCCGCATCCTGTACAGAGAGAATTATCTATTGAAACTTTACCGTTTTCAATTATTATTGCAGGACATCCTATTTCCTTAATACATTTTTTACACTGAATGCATTTGTCTGTAATAACAGCTTTTTTCAAAGGTCTGAAAAGTGCGATACAAGGAGATTTGAATATTATTGCCTTTACGCCCGGAGCTGCAGCGCATTCTTTAACAGCATTTACTGCTTCTTCGAGTTCGAAAGGGTTAACGATTTTAATTATTTTAACGCCAATTCCCTCAAGTATTTTGACAATGTCAACTTTCTCAATGACATCCCCCATCATATTTATACCTGTTCCAGGGTGAGGCTGATGTCCGGTCATAGCTGTAGTTGAATTATCAAGTATACAGAGAATCATATCTGCTTCGTTATATACAGCATTCACGACTCCGGTCATTCCGGAAGCGAAGAATGTCGAATCACCTGTAAATGAGAATGCGACGCCATCTTTGTCGAGATGGCTGAATCCCTGAGCCATGGTTATCCCGGCCCCCATACACAGACAAGTATCTGTCATATCAAGAGGCATTGCATTTCCAAGAGTGTAACAGCCAATATCACCGCAAAAATAAGCTTTTTTCCCGGCCATAGCTTTTTTTACTGCATAGAATGAAGCCCTGTGTGGACAGCCGGCACAGAGAACAGGAGGACGAACCGGAAGGGAAGGTGCATCTGAAAGATCGGTACTCTCAGGAAGTGTTTCACCAAGAAATTTTGAAATTTCATAAGCTGCATAATCCGAAGTGTTTTCACCTGCAAGTCTGCCGTTTCCGGTTGTTTTACCAAGAATTTTAACTGGAATATTGTATACACCTGCTATTCGCTGCAGTTGTGTTTCAATATACGGGCTAAGTTCTTCAAAGCAAATTACTTCTTCCGCTTCCCTAAGAACAGGAATAACAAGTTTTTCAGGGAATGGATAAGGAGTTGCAATTTTAACGAGAGCAACGTCAGTTCTGTCCCTAAGATATTCTTTTACATACGCATAGCTGATTCCTGAGGCAAATACAGCCTTTTTTCCCGAACCGGTTACAGTATTCATACAGTATTCGGAGAAATCATTCCCGATAGAGATATTTCTCTTTTCAATCATCATATGGTTGTTATATGACAGGCGGGGAAATATAACCCATTTTTTCGAGTCTTTAACAAAACCTTCAAATTTTTTTGCCTTATATTCATCTTTTACTTCAATTGAGGCATATGCGTGACAAACTCTGGTTGTGGGTCTGAATAAAACAGGAGTATTATATTTTTCAGAATAATCAAATGCATCCTGTATCATTTGATATGCCTCCTCCGGAGATGTCGGATCAAAGACAGGGATTCTTGCAAACTCAGCAAACATTCTTGTATCTTGTTCAGTTTGCGATGAAATCGGTCCCGGATCATCAGCAGATACAATTACCATACCGCCTTTTACACCTACATATGCAAGCGACATAAGCGGATCAGAAGCTACATTAAGTCCAACCTGCTTCATTGTTACCATTGTACGTGCTCCTGTATATGCAGCACCGGCAGCAACTTCCATAGCTGCTTTCTCGTTTACAGACCATTCAAGATATACATCATCACCTTTGTATTTTTGAATAGTTTCAATAATCTCAGATGAAGGGGTACCAGGATATCCTGAAACAAGATTTACACCTGCAGCAAGTGCTCCAAGTGCTATAGCCCCATTCCCCATTACATATTCTCGTTGCATAAATATTTCCTTTCATATGATTATGTGTATATTAAAATATAATTTGACAGACTTTATATGGATTCATCAACAACAGGATAGCAAGGTATGTGATTATTATATTGATATAATCTTTTTTCAAATTCTTTGACAGGCAGCGGTTTATCAAAATAAAATCCCTGAGCATTCTGACACATACAGTTTTTTAATAACTCTATCTGCTCCTTAGTTTCAACTCCTTCAGATATACAGTCAAGACCAAATGTCTTAGCCATAGCTATTATATGATTTAACATAGCTTCTTTTTGACTTTGTGTTTTTGTATTCTTATCAGATATTTCGTCAGGAAGAAAACTTTTGTCAATTTTCAGAACATTCCACGGCAGATCCCGAATCAAATTTAATGATGAAGATCCCACACCGAAATCATCAACAGATGTACTTATTTCATTCTTGTGAAGACTGTTTACAAGCTGCTTCAGATCTGTAAAATCTACATCAGTAGTTGTTTCTGTAAGTTCAATTTCTATATATTGATGAGGAATATTATATTTGTCAATTATACCTATGATTTTTTCAAGA
>JAEDJV010000149.1 GCA_016296165.1 Oscillospiraceae bacterium
AACAGTAATGGAATATTTCCTTGAGCCGATAACCAAAGGGTTCGGGGAAAGTATGAAGGAAAAGTAAAATGGGTAATTAAAAAGATACGCCGTAATGACTTACCTTATTAAGATATCATTATCGACACTGTTGAACATCAGAACAGCCTGAAGACACTAAATATACTAATTAGAATAATACTACATTTTAGAGAATAAATCGCTTGACATAGTATATACTATAGTATATACTGAACATAGGAGGTGTTTGACATGCAAATAGCTAAATTATTTGTAAACGGAAGCAGTCAGGCAGTAAGATTACCAAAGGAATTCAGATTTGAAGGAAATGAAGTTTATGCCTATAAAATCGGTGATACAGTAATGTTGGTTCCAAAGGAAAAGGCATGGTCAACATTTTTAGAGGGGATAAATGAATTTACAGATGATTATCTTGATATTGCTGAAAGGCGAGATATGAACAATGAATTTCAGGAAAGAGAATCATTATGAAATATATGCTTGACACTAATATGTGTGTGTATGCTCAGAAAAGAAATCCATATGTATTACAGAAAATTAAAGAAAACTGGGAGAATGGAATTGCCATTTCGTCCATTACACTTGCCGAACTTGAATACGGCGTAAAGTATAGTGCGAATCCTGAAAAGAATGCTGTCGCTTTAATGAAATTTCTGTCCGTTATTGAAATTCTGCCTTTTAATTCCAATGCTGCAATTGAATACGGTGATATATGTGCAGATTTACGAAAGAAAGGAACACCTATTGGTAATATGGATATGCTTATCTCTGCACATGCACGCTCTGAAAATCTTATAATAGTAACTCATAATACAAGAGAATTTAAAAGAGTAGAAAGCTTACAATTAGAAGACTGGTATCAGTGATACAAATTATAGTGAACGAAAAAAATATTTTTTCGTTCACTATTAGCCGATATGCACGGAGTGACCGCAGGGAACGGATGTGCAAGGCAATATTAATAAAATAATTATAGTGAAAGTCAAATTTATTTTGACGTTCACTATATATAAAGGCATATTCACACAGTGATTGTGCCTTTATTTTTTACAAAGAGATTACGGGATAGTTTTATTGCAGCAGGTGCACATTTCACGGTTTCGGATCACTTACTTTATTAATATTCCTGTAAATTTTCAAGCGCCATACCAATGAGCTTATCCGTATAATCGGCCATAAAGAGCGGGATATTGAGAAGGTCGTCATTCAGCATGAGGTTATTAAGCGAGAACCTTATTCTGAGTTTAACTTTATCGGAGAATTTTTCTTTGTACTTTTTGAGACTTCTGCTTTCCGTATTTGACTCTGCTTTTACTTCAACAGGAAAAATGTCGTTTTCCCGCTGAATAATAAAATCAACTTCATACGGCGGATTAGTTTCCGACCAGTAACGCGGCTGAACTTCAAACTGATTTTTCAGTGACTGGAGAACATAGTTTTCAGAAAGTGCACCCTTGAATTCGGTAAACAGCCTGTTTCCTTCGCCAAATGCAGTCGGTGCAAGAAGTGCAAGTCTTCGTAAAATTCCGGTGTCAACCGCATATATTTTGAATGCGGAAAGATCATCGTATGCCGCAATCGGAAGTCCTGGTGCTGTGCTTCTGTATACTTTCGATACAATATTTGCATCAACAAGCCACTGGAGTGCATCCTCATATTCTCTTGCCCTTGCACCTTCTTTTACAACTTTGAATATGAATTTTTTGTTTTCCCGTGCAAGCTGCGAAGGAATGGAGTGCCATATCATAGATATCTTCGGAAATTCCTTTGTATCAGGATGTTTTGCAAAATCACGCTCATATGAATCTGTAATATCGGAGAGAACAGACTGCACAGCTTCTATGTCACGGTCTTCTGTCCACATAGCGACAGACTCAGGCATACCGCCGGTAACGTAGTACATTTTAAGTTTTTCATAGAGAGGGTTAAAGAAAGCATCCGGTATCGGTTCGATTTTTTCTATCGAATCCATGTATTCGCAGAGATTTTTGTCGCCGTTTGCAAAGAGAAATTCTCTGAAAGTCATCGGATTTATAGTTAGAAAATTTACTTTTCCAACAGGAAATGATGACGGCTTTGAAAGTGCAATTCCCAGCAGTGAACCTGCACACGCTATATGGTACTGAGGTGTATTTTCACAGAAATATTTCAGACTGTTTATTACATCAGGAAAATCCTGAACCTCGTCAAATATAATCAGTGTGTCTTCATTTATCTTCTGACCACTTGCCATCATAAGATTCTGGAGGATTCTCCCGGTATCCTTTGTGCTCTCAAAAAACTGGGCATATTCCTTGTTTTCGTCAAAATTAAAGTACGCATAGCTGCTGTAATACTGCCTTCCAAATTCCTTTAATATCCAGGTCTTTCCTACCTGCCGGACCCCTTTGAGTATCAGCGGCTTTCTGTGTTTAGAGTTTTTCCATTTTACAAGATCGTTGATAATGCTTCTGTACATACTTATCCCTCACATTATTTTATATAATAAACGGTGAAAAATCACACTTTTATATATTATAACGTGATTTTGTGATAAATTCAATAGGCGTGGGATTGTTTTTTTAAATATACGGGGTAGAAAGTATTAAAAGCCGTTTTTAATTAAAGTTGAAATGTAACAAGAAATCAGAGGATATGCACCAGTCTGTACATATCCCTTGATTTATCTGTGAAAATGTGATATATTTTATTCAGAACGATTTTATTCAAATCAATTTGAATAAAATCAATTTGAATAAAAACGGAGGACGCTATGTTTGTTGGAAGAAAACAGGAACTTGAGTCATTGAATAATATTTATAATAAATCAGGGTTTGGAATGACTGTAATATACGGCAGGAGAAGAATTGGAAAATCAACACTTATTGCTGAATTTATAAAAAATAAAAAAGCTGTTTCCTATACTGCTTCAAAAGTTGGATCGGTGCGAAATCTTGAGCTTTTTTCAGATCAGGTGATTTCTGTACTTGACCCCACACTTTCTGACATAAAATTTTCTTCTGTTGAATCGGTTTTTGATTTTATAACAAACAGACTTACTGACGAAAAGCTGATTATTGTTATTGATGAATTACCTTACTGGGCAGAAAAGGAAACCAGTCTGCTTTCAGTTTTGCAAAAATATATAGACACAAGATGGCTTGATAAAAATCTTATGATTATACTGTGCGGTTCCGCACTCAGTTTTATGGAGAATAAAGTATTAAGTGAAAAAAGTCCTGTTTTCGGAAGAAGAGATTCACAGATAAAACTGGAGGTATTTAATTACAGGGAAGCTGCTCTTTTTGTTCCGGATTATTCATATGAGGACAAGGCAATAGTTTACGGAATTACCGGAGGAGTTGCCAGATATCTTTCTCTCATAGACAGCAGTATTTCTCTGGATGATAATATAAAAAGGCTGTTTTTTAGCGCTGACGGATATCTGTATGATGAAACGAGAAATCTTCTGGCTCAGGAATTTTCAGATGTTTCACTTGTAAATAACATAATAGAAGCAATAGCCGGAGGAGCAAATACTGTAAACACCATTGCCGGTAAAACGGGGGAAAGAGAAACAAATGTACTTTATTCACTTGAAAAATTAATCAGTATCGGTCTTGTCGAAAGAAAAAAATGCATAACAGAGGAAAAAAACAGGAAGAAAACACAATATGCATTAAAGGATCATATGTTTAAGTTCTGGTATGAATTTATCCCGAAAGCAAACAGTGTAATTCAGATTGGACAGGGCAGTATTTATTACGAAAAAATTGTTAAACCGCAGCTGCATTCATTTATGGGAAGTGTGTTTGAAGAAATGTGCAGATATTTCACACTTGAGCAGGGTGTACAAGGCAGGTTTGGTAATTTCATTACAAATGCAGGAAACTGGTGGGGGACAGAAGTTATTGAAAATTCAAACGGAGAAAAAACCGTACAGTCGGCTGATATTGATGTCATAGCAATCTCGGAAGTTGACAGAAGCTTTGTTTCCGGTGAATGTAAATTTAAAAATGAGAAAATGGATAAAAACGTATATGAAACTCTTGTAAGGCGAACAAGGAATATTTCAGGAAAATATAAGCTGCAGAAATATGTATTGTTTTCACTTGGCGGATATACAGAATGGTTTGACACTGTGACGGACAGTAATGTTATTTTGTTTACGCTTGAGGATATGTATTGATTTTATAATAAAGTTTGTGTTATAACATTCCAGAGATGAGAGAAAAATTTAAATCTCAAAAATCATAGTTTATATCTTAACAGGATTATAAAATTTTTGATAAAAGATATTGTAATTTTGCAGAATACAAGTTATAATTGAAGTGGAGACGGGATATTGATTTTCTGCCAGTAGAGATTACAGAAAATAAAAACAGGGATGTAATTTTATGAATGGTGCAAAAGAAAACAAAAAATCACCTCTGAAGAATATTATAAAACAGTAAAAGATACAATAGTGAATATGTATGGATTCAATCAGGATATTTTGGTGAGAATATACCAGGATAATTATGAGAAACTTGTGATAAATCTTTCTGAGGTCATGTTGCATGTATGGTGGACGATATAAATTGTCGTACCGTAATTAAATTAAAAAGGGAGTATTAATCATGGGAAATTTAAAACACACAATTAAGACAGCGGCAGTTTCTTCAGTAATTACTGCTTCAGCAGTACTTTCTGTATGCGGGATTGTTTTAGGCAGTTCAGCTGATGCACAGAATCTTTTTAATACTGATGTAAACGGGGACGGTAAAACAGACATTATGGATCTGAACATCGTCAAGAACGTTGTACTCAATAATGAAAATAATGGGGCAGCTGTAACTGAAAGTGAAGATTCTGACCGCATTGCAAGTTATACTGCTGTTTTGAATTACTATTATCAGGCGTATAATGATCCGATAGAGCTAAGTGAATTCGGAAGCAACTGGCTTACTCCGAGAATCTCGGAAAATAAAGCTGAAAATTTTGAGAAAACAGGTTATGCGTTCAGAGATCTTAACGGAGACGGAACCCCTGAACTTATTATCGGTGAGATTGAAGATACAAAGGACAATACCGGCAGTATTCCGGGGATAGTGTATTCATATTCAAAAGAAAAAAATGAAATCATAGAGGTGTTTGAATCATGGAACAGAAACAGGAACATTCTGCTTTCAGACAACAGTATAGTCAATATTGGTTCAAACGGAGTTTCATCTTCAGTTCTCGGTCACTTTGTACTTGAATCCGGAACATGTTCAAAAAAATACAAGTCATTTGTATTTTCAGAACCTAAAGGTGATAAGATTGTTTACTATACAAATACAACAGGTGAATATGATCCTGAAAAGTCAGAAACAATCGAAAACTATGATTTTGAAAAGGCTGCTGATGAATTACTTGCATCAAAGGGAAAAGTCGAATTTAAACCTCTTTCAGAATATAAGAAGTCCAAACCTCTTAATGCAGCAGCTTTCAGTGGTGATATTAAGGTTTCTGCATTTTTCAGGCTTTTTGATGATGCAGGAAGAAATACTGTATTTACAGCAACGGAAGATATATCATCTGTTGTATTATATGATATAACGGACATAAAGTTTAATGATGAAGGCAGTATTATGGAATATACATCAGTCCCTATATATAAAGTTCCTGAACTTAAGGCAGGAGAGTCACTTGCTGCCGGACTGGAATACGGTGATGTTTTACCATGCAATTCAATTTGTTTTGTGGATAGTAACGGAGTGATGAGGTATTATGTTATTACTCAGAGTGGTTTTGACGGGTCTGTAATACTGAATGAGGAAGGATTATTCTGATTGATGTTATAGGGATGTTTATTAAAAATATTTCTGTGTTATGCAGATAAAAAGCACATATCAGATTGTTTTACTTTACATGGCCAGATAAGATAACTCTTATCTGGCTTTTTTATGGAAAGGTGTT
>JAEDJV010000150.1 GCA_016296165.1 Oscillospiraceae bacterium
CAGGAGTCCTGATTTTGATTGATTAATCATACAAAATATGCTATACTAAAATACGAGACAGCCCTTTACTTGAATTATATCGTAGGAGAGAAATACAATGAACATACATGATTTTGAATATCAAATAGATTCTGAAATTATGAATAAAGCACAGCGGATTGCCGAACGAAATATTAATACTGCGTTTGATATTTATACAGACGGTACATATTCCTGCTGGATTCAGGATGGGAAATACAGCTATTACAGTGAACATGTGGTTATTACATTCAGTGACTCCGGAGAGATTATAAATTCAAGATGCGGGTGCAGAAGCAGTGATGACATATGTTCTCATATGGTTGCCGCAATGCTGCTTATAAAAGACCGATTTGACAGGGATCTTGGGATAAGACGTGATATGATACTCTCTGATCTTATAGAAGGTTACTGTGATACAGCTGTACCTGAGTCAGAAGAATCAGATAAACCGAATAATATAAAAATAGTACCGGTACTCAGCAGCGGAGAAACAGGAGCGATAAAGTGTTCTCTTAAAACAGGTGAGGACAAGCTTTATTCTGTTACGGATATTACTGCACTTAAGTCTGCATATGAAACAGGATCTGTTCTGTCATACGGAAAAAAACTTTCGTATCGTCATACATATGATCTTCTGGATGACCGCAGCAGAAGACTGATGGATATAATTTACTACTTTTATTCTTCTTCACCTGAACGTGCAGGAAATACTTACGGAAAAAAGAATGACACGAAACGTTCAGTTGCAATTACCGGAAACAGAATAGACAGTTTTTTTGAACTTTACAGGAACGAATATATTTCCTACAATAACAATGAATATCTTGTAAGTTTTCAAAATCCGAAAATTACATTCACTATTTCAAAAAATGATGGCGGCGGATATGATATAAGAATGAAACCGCCTGGTATGCATTATTACGGATGCGGTACAAGAGCATGTTTTATTGATATTGAAAACTGCGTTTTCTATATATCTTCAAAAGGATTCTGCCGTTCAGTTGTAAAGCTCATCACATGCTGCAATGCCTATGTTAATGTTCATATTACAGAGGAAAAAATGCCTGCGTTTTACAGCGCAGTATTAAGACCGGTATCACGTTATGCAGAAATCATCGGACTTGATAAGCTTGATGATTTTGTTCCTCCGGAACTTGAGGCAAAACTTTATATAGACACTCTCAACGATGGCATATGTGCAAGAATGGAGTTTGTCTACGGAGACAGTAAATTTACCGGTTTCTATGACCAGAATCAGAATCCTTTCTGTGATTATCCGGCGGAAAAAACGGTACGAAATGTATTTTCAAGGTATTTTACTGATGAAGCTTATGATATTCCGGGAACTTTTGTTCTGCATGGAGATGATAATCTTTACAGACTTTTATCGTCGGGACTTACCGAGTTTGAGAAAGTTATGGATGTTTATGTAAGCGATGCATTTAAGAAGATCGGCATAAGACAGCCTGTACGTCCGGCTATAGGAATACGTCCTTCCGGAAATCTACTTGAACTTGAAATAACAGCTGAAGGATACACAATGGATGAACTTGTCGGAATGCTGAAAAGCTACAGAAAAGGTTCCCGTTATCACAGACTTAAGGACGGTTCTTTTGCGATGCTCGGTGATTCTGTAACTGAACTTGCAGATATAACGGAAAGTCTCAACATAAGTGACAAGGCTCTTCTGAAAAACAAGCTATCAGTTCCTAAGTATCGTATGATGTATCTTGACGGACTTAAGAAAAGCTGTGAAAACATCCGCATAAACAGGAGTGCAGAGTTTAAAAAAGCTGTTGGCAGCTTTGGCCTTATGGTGGAGGATTCAGAACATCTCAGTGTTCCGGAGTCACTTGAAAATACAATGCGTGAGTATCAGAAATACGGTTTCAGATGGATGAAAACTATTTCCTGCTATGGTTTTGGAGGAGTGCTGGCGGACGACATGGGACTAGGAAAAACACTTCAGGCAATAGCACTTATGCTTAGTGAGAAACAGACTTCAGAAAAACATAAGCCAAATCTTGTTGTGTGTCCGGCTTCTCTTACTCTTAACTGGGAAAATGAAATCAGAAGATTTGCTCCTGAGCTTTCTGTCCTTACAGTAACAGGTACTATATCAGAAAGAGACTCTCTCATATCTGACGCAGAAAAATACGATGTCGTTGTAACTTCTTATTCACTAATTACCAGAGATATAGACAAATATGAAAATATAGATTTTAATCTCCAGTTCATAGATGAGGCACAGTATATAAAAAATCAGAATACCCAGGCTGCGAGAGCCGTAAAAGCTGTAAAGTCTGATACCAGATTTGCTCTTACCGGTACACCGGTTGAAAACAGTCTTGCGGAGTTGTGGAGTATATTCGACTATATAATGCCGGATTATCTGTATGGATATACGTATTTCAAGAAAAATTTTGAGGCTCCTATAACTGCGAAAAAAGAAGAAAAAACAGTACGGGCTCTGCAGAAAATTATTTCACCATTTGTTTTAAGACGTATGAAAAAAGAAGTATTAAAAGAACTTCCGGACAAAACAGAAACAATTATGTATGCCTCTATGGATTCAGAACAGAGCAGTCTGTATTCTGCAAATGTTGCAGAAGTTAAGAAAACTCTTAAAAAGGAGCTGAAGGACGGCAGTGACAAAATCAAAATTCTTGCAATGCTTACAAGACTCCGTCAGATTTGCTGCGATCCGTCACTTGTATATGATAATTACAACGGAGAAAGTGCAAAACTTGAACAGTGTATGGAACTTGTGGACAGCTGTATCAATTCAGGACACAGGATCCTGCTGTTTTCCCAGTTTACTTCAATGCTTGATATAATTTCTGAGAGACTAAACAGAAGCGGAATAAGTTTTTATACTATCACCGGCAAAACAAAGCCTGCAGAACGAATCAGACTTGTAAGCCAGTTCAATGAGGATGATACAAGTGTATTTCTGATTTCACTGAAGGCCGGCGGTACCGGTCTTAATCTGACAGGTGCGGATATAGTAATTCACTATGATCCATGGTGGAATCTTTCAGCGGAAAATCAGGCTTCAGATCGTGCGTACAGAATAGGGCAGAAGAGAAATGTTCAGATTTACAAGCTGATAACAAGCAAAACCATTGAAGAAAAAATTATTAAACTTCAGGAGAAAAAAGCTGAACTTTATGATATTGCAGTAAATGGTGAAGGCGATATTATGAAAATGTCAGCTGATGATATTCTTAGTATAATCGAATAGGGTTATTGTGCAATGAATATGCGAAATCAACCGAAATACAGAATAAAATTTAGTTATGTTTATTTGCTCATTTTAATGGAAATAATATTAGTTATAAAACCCTTGTTTTCGAAAAAGCATTTTGACAAAAGTACTCTGTTATGTTATACTTATGTATGAATAATTAAGAAAAAAATGAAAGGGCGGTATAAAAAATAAATGCTGCAGCTTAAAAATATTCAATGGGAAACCGAAACCGGCGAAAAAATATTAAACGGTATTGATCTGACTGTTCCGGACGGAAAGCTCACAGTAATTACAGGACCAAACGGAGGCGGCAAAACATCACTTGCCAAAGTGATAGCAGGACTCTACAAGCCTTCCGGGGGACAGATTATTATAGATGATAACGATATTACCGACTGGAGTATTACAGAACGTTCGAAGAATGGTCTTGCATACGCATTTCAGCAGCCTGTAAGATTTAAGGGACTTACAGTAAGAGATCTTCTTTCTATTTCAGCTGAACGCGAGCTTTCAAGTGCAGAAGTATGTCATATGTTAAGTGAGGTAGGTCTGTGCGGACGTGATTATATCAACAGAGAGGCTGATGCAAGTCTCTCAGGCGGTGAAAGCAAGCGTATTGAGATCGCTACAGTTCTTGCCAGAAAAGATGCCACTCTCCTTGTTTTTGATGAACCGGAAGCAGGTATAGATCTGTGGAGTTTTACAAGTCTTATCGAAGCTTTTGAAAACATCAAGAAGGATAATAACCGTTCGCTTTTGATTATTTCTCATCAGGAAAGGATTATGAATATTGCTGATTATATTGCAGTAGTTTCAGGCGGCAAAGTAGTAAAAATGGGAACCAGAGAAGAAATCTTCCCTACACTTATAGACAAGACAGCAGCAACCCGCTGCTCACTCAGAACTAATTAAGGGAGGTTTTTTTATGAACAGTATAACAGAACAGCTTCTTGGCGTAGTTTCAGACTGGGACGGAAGTTACAAGGGCGCATTTAACATTCGTGAAGACGGTGGATGTGCAGGCAGACAGTCTTCTGAAAACATTAAGATAGAACCTAAAAACGACAACCCGGGTATCGTAATTCGAATAAGTTCAAAAGCTCAGCAGGAGACAGTTTACATCCCTGCATGTGTTACAAAGTCAGGCGTGAACGATCTTGTTTATAATGATTTTATAGTTGAAGACGGTGCTGACGTAATAATAGTTGCCGGATGCGGCGTTCATTCGGAAGGCGAAGAAGAGGCAAGACACAACGGTATTCACAGATTTTTCATAGGTAAAAACGCGAAGGTATTATACAAGGAAAAGCATATAGGTACAGGCAGCGGCAAGGGCGCAAAGAGAATCGATCCGGTTACTGATGTCCAGATGGATGAAAACTCTTACATGGAGATGGATACAGTACAGATTGGCGGAGTTACAGTAAGTAACAGACTTACGACCGCAAAGCTTGGCAAAGGAGCAAAACTTATTATTAATGAGCGACTTATGACTGACGGTGATGAAACTGCAAAATCTGATTTCAGAGTTGATATGGAAGGCGATGATTCAAGTATTGATCTCGTTTCAAGATCAGTTGCAAAAGGAAACTCATATCAGGAATTCAAGTCTGATATCAATGGTAAGTGCCGCTGTACAGGACACTCAGCATGTGACGCTATCATATCGGAAAACGGCCGGGTAAATGCAATTCCGGGATTATATGCCTCAAACATAGATGCTTCGCTTATCCATGAGGCAGCAATCGGAAAGATTGCCGGTGAACAGATAATAAAACTCTGTACACTCGGACTTACTGAAGAAGAAGCGGAACGCAGGATAATAGACGGATTTTTGAAGTAAGGGGGAATTCATATGCAGAAGATTACAGTTCAGATTGAAAAGATGATGTGTGCGATGTGTGAGTCACACATGGATGATGGGTTCAAAAGCGCATTTCCGTTTATAAAAAAAGTTAAGTCTTCTCATGCTGACAAAAATTCTGTTATAATCACACCTGAAGATATAAGTGATGAAAAACTTAAAGAAACTGTGGAACAGACAGGATATGAATTTATTTCGGCAACAAGGGAACCTTATGAGAAAAAAGGACTTTTTTCATTTGGATTAAAATAACAGATGTCTGCAGTTAGTGCAATGTTCTTATGGAAGTTTCCTGAAAATTAACAAACAATAAAATAAGAGACTGAACGGAAAAAATCGTTCAGTCTCTTGCTTTTCCATAGTATTTCGAAAATCTTTAGTTCATTAACCGGATAAATCAACGGAAAAGAGTCGTCATCAGATTGATGTAAAACTGATATACTTTTCGTAGGTTGTAATTATTTATTTTCAGTGATAAAATTGTATCATAACGAAAGGAGGAAACAGACATGAATAACTATGTTACAGCGTCAACAATCAAAACCCTGCGCGAAAAAAAGAAAATGACACAGGAACAGCTTGCAAATATTCTCTCTGTAAGTGATAAAACCGTATCCAAGTGGGAAACAGGGGGTTCACTTAGATAAAGATACCACATCAATCCCACGCTGACTTTTGCTCAA
>JAEDJV010000023.1 GCA_016296165.1 Oscillospiraceae bacterium
ACTTGATATAAAACCATGTTTTGACTGTGATGAGGTAAGGCGTGAAATAGGCAAAGTATCGCAGGCGTTCGAGCTTTCAGTAAGGTTCGGAACACCTCCTTTTTCAGCTTTTAAGGATATAAACGGACATCTGAGAAGAGCGAAGTCAGGGGGACGTCTCTCACTTAAGGATCTGCTTGAAGTTCTGTCAATGCTTAAACAGATAAAGTCCCTTCATGACTGGTACAGACACTGTGAAGATACTGAAACGGATCTCGATTATCTTTTCAGCGGACTTATCCCTAATGATTCACTTCTTCAGCGACTTGAAACTTCCATAGTCTCAGAAGAAGAATTATCGGACGGTGCAAGTTCAGAACTGGCAAATATCCGAAGGAAAATAAGACAGACGAGCACTAAACTCCGTTCAACGCTTGACAAGATGGTAAAATCAGCCTCGATGCAAAAATGTCTTCAGGATGCGGTAATAACAATGCGTGACGGCAGATACGTTTTACCTGTCAAGTCTGAATATAAAGGGGCAGTTCCGGGACTGGTTCATGATACTTCATCAACCGGCCAGACATATTTTATTGAACCTATGTCAATAGTAGACTGCAACAATGATATCAGGATACTTGAGAGTCAGGAGCAGGAGGAGATTGACAGAATAATACGTGCTCTTACAGCCGAATGTGCTATGTGTGCAGACAGCATTGCTGAAGGATGGCGTGTGTGTACAATACTTAACCTTTATTTTGCCAAGTCAAACTTCGCTGCAAAGATGAAAGCGACTGCACCGGTTATATCTGATGATGGTGTCATAGAACTTAAAAGAGCGCGTCATCCTCTCATAGATCCCGCAAAAGCTGTGCCGGTTGACATCTCAATAGGAGAGGAATACAGCGCACTTATCATAACTGGTCCTAATACAGGCGGTAAAACTGTTTCACTTAAAACTACAGGTCTTCTTACACTTATGACAATGTGCGGACTGCTTATCCCTGTAGCTGACGGAAGCCGTGTATCTGTTTTCGATAATATTCTTGTCGACATAGGAGATAATCAGAGTATTGAGCAGAATCTCTCAACGTTTTCATCTCATATAAATCAGGTAATTGATATTATAGACAAGGCGGACGGCAGATCACTTGTCCTTCTTGATGAGTTAGGTTCAGGCACTGATCCGGTGGAAGGGGCAGCCCTTGCTGTTTCGGTAATTGAACGTCTCAAGGCAAGCGGAGCAAAACTTATGGTTACAACGCACTATCAGGAACTTAAGATATATGCCATTGAAACTGAAGACACTCAGAATGCTTCATGTGAATTTGATCTTGATACTCTTAAGCCAACATATAAACTCATAACAGGTTCTCCGGGTAAATCAAATGCTTTCGCAATATGCCGAAGTCTTGGTATGCCTTCTGATGTAATAGAAGAAGCGAAGTCTCTTGTCAGCACAGAGAACATGAGATTTGAAAAAGTAATTGAAAAACTTGAAAACGCAAGAGCAGAACTCGAAAAGCAAAATGCAGAACTTGATAAATTAAGACGTGAGGCAGCTGAAAATGCCGCAAGACTTGAAAGAGAACTTGCTGAACTCGAAGAAATGAAAGAAAAAGAGCTTGACAGAGCAAGAAGTATCTCGATGAATATTATCGAAAACACTAAGGTCAAGTCCAATGAACTTCTTGATGAGCTTCAGTCAATCAAGAAACAGAAGAGCAAAGAAAAGTTTGACTCTATGGTTTCCGATGCAGAGCGCCTAAGCAAAAAGAGCCTTAATTCCATGTATGACAATGCCAACCCGGTAGTGAAGAAAAAGCAGAATGAAAACTATAAACTTCCGCGTGCACTTAAAACCGGTGATTATGTATTCATTCCTTCAATGAATCAGAACGGAACGGTTGTCAGCAATCAGGACTCAAAAGGTTTTGTATTTGTTCAGGCTGGGATCATGAAAATTAAAGTCAGTGCCAATGAACTCCGTCTTGCACAGAAGCAGGATACACAAAATAAGAATAAAACAAAATTTACACCAAAGAAAAATACTGTTTCAAGAAAGGTACAGCAGGAACTTGATATCAGAGGTTTTGCATCGGATGAGGGTGTAATGGAAGTTGATATGTTTATTAATCATGCAGTAATGACAGGTCTTTCACTTGTAACTATCATTCATGGTAAAGGAACGGGTGTGCTTAGAAGTGCAGTTCATGCAAGACTTAAAAAAATGCCTGTTGTCAAGAGTTTCAGACTTGGTGTGTACGGCGAAGGAGAAGATGGTGTAACCATTGTTGAACTGAAACATTAACATTGTATTTAAAGGAGAATTAAAAGTGGTAGATATATGTCTGGCTGGTACAGGAGGAATGATGCCTCTGCATAACAGATGGCTTACCAGCTGTTATATGGAATATAACGGAAAAGCAATTCTGATTGATTGTGGTGAGGGAACACAGATTGCACTTGTTGAAGCAGAATGTAAGCTTAGTAAACTGGAAACTCTGTTTATAACTCATTTTCATGCAGATCACATTTCAGGTCTTCCGGGACTGCTTCTTTCTCTTGGAAATTATTCTAAAAAAACTCCTCTGTATATTTACGGACCAAAAGGGATAACAGAAATTGTGAACAACCTGTGCTGTATATGTGGAAAACTTCCTTATGAGATAATAATAAAAGAACTTTCGACAAATGAGATAACGCAATATTCCATACCGGAGATTGATGACATGATAACAGTAAGGGCATTTCCCCTTAAACATCGTGTACCTTGCCTTGGATATTCTCTTGTATTTTCAAGAAAACCTGTATTCAATCCTGATAAGGCTGAAGCACTCGGCATACCGAAAAAAATGTGGAGTCAGCTTCACAAAGGTGAAACAGTTGAGTTTGAAGGAAATACATACACAACTGATATGGTGACAGACGGAATCAGGAAACCGGTAAAAATAACTTATGCAACTGACTCCAGGCCGATTGACACAATAGCTGATGAAGCATTTCGTTCAGATCTTTTTATTTGTGAGGGTATGTATGGGGATGAGGAGCATGCGGACAGCATGAAGGAAAAAGGTCATATGCTCATTTCTGATGCAGTAAGACTGGCTGAACTTGCTGAAGCAGAGAGACTCTGGCTTACCCACTACAGTCCGGCGATGACGAATCCGTCTGTTTATGAAAAATCACTTAAAAAGAGATTTCCTAAGGGTGTTGTCAGCAAAGACGGAATAAAAATAAATCTTTAAAAATCAGGAACATATTTCTTCTGAAATCGTATAATGAAATATAAAGCAAAGCAAACAAAACAAAAGCTTAGCTTTAAATATTTATTATCAGGAGAGTGTTTACTATGAACGGAAATTGCTGGTGGATTATCATTCTTATCGTTTTAATCATGTGCTGCTGTGGCGGAAGCTTTGCAGGTGGTTGCGGATGCAATGGCGCTGGAAACTGCGGCGGTGGCTGCGGCGGATGCGACAGTGGTTGTGGCTGCGGATGCTAAGCTGAAAAAATCATAAAAAAATCAAACCCTCTGTATCGTTTTGATGCAGAGGGTTAATTTAGTTTAATCATATTTGTTCTGTAATTTATAACATAGTATTTTTTATAAAACTATTGAAAAAATATATAATCTGTCGATTAATATACTGTGTGTCAGAAAAATTGTAAAATCAACGTTATAAAAAAGAGGGGGAGTGCAGATTGAAAACTGCATCTGACAGATGTCCGGAATGCGGTAAGCGTTTTTTCATATATGATGAACGACAGAGGTATTTTGGAAGCCCTGTTCGCACATGTAAAAAATGCGGGGGTCAGTATATTGACAGGAGATATAACGAGATTGCAATTGAAGGAATACCAAAATCAGATTTTTCTAAAAAATCAATGATCGTTGTAATCATTCTTGGTGCACTGATACTGTACAGAGGTATTTACATTACAGGATATAAACCGCTGGGAATGGATGGTTTTGGCCGGTGGATCCTGCCGGTAACATTTATTATACTGGGGATAGTAATGATAGTGGTGGGAGTAGCTGAGATTATTCTTATATGTACAGGTAAGAAAATGGAAAAGTTTGAACGGCTCAAAAGGGAATCAGAAGAACGTATGAATGACAGAAGTTATGCGTGGACACTTAAACAGGAGGGATACAATGTTCCGGAACAATACTTATAACAGAAAAGACAGCAAGCTGGTATCAGCGCTGGGTATATTGTTTGCAGTCGGTGTATTTATTTATTTTATAATAGGTGGTTTTAGTAAACTGTTCGGAAAGTCAGACTATATGGAGATCAGTATAGATATGGCCGGATATGGAATCGTTGTTGAACATTCAATCAACGGACTTATTCCTACAGGAAAAGATTACTATTATATTGGACTTGATTCGGAAAGTGGTAATATTTATACAATTCAGGCAGGCAAGAGCTGGCTTGAAGATAATTTTAACACAGAGGACAATACATCAAAGAACGGAAGAATTACACTTAAGACCAAAAATACAAGGCTTGATTACAAAGTATCAAACGAACTTTCGTCTGGTGTTACTGATCCAGAGCTGAAAAATGCATTTAACAGTTGCTATGACACGCTTTATAAAAGCAAAGGCGTTCATATGCTGGTTGCAGCGCTTCTTGAGTTATTGCTTTTCCTATACTTTTTACTTGTTATTAAACTTATGGTAATTGACCTTGGAAAATTTACAGGAATTATTGGTATTGTACTTTTACTGGCAACCTGTATGGTTATGCTAACTGCAATATAACAAAGAGCTCCTTTATGTATCTGAAAAAACAGATGCATAAAGGAGTTTAATTTTTATTATATTTCAGCTATTACTTCCACTTCAACAAGAACGTCCTTCGGAAGTTCCTTTACAGCAACGCAGCTTCGTGCCGGCTTTGATGAGAAATACTCACCGTAGATTGTATTGAATGCAGCGAAGTCGGACATATTTTTTAGGAAGCATGTGGTCTTTACAGCTTTATCAAAAGATGAGCCAGCTTCCTTTAAGACTTCACCGAGATTCTTCATAACCTGTGTTGTCTGCCCTTCAATATCAGTTGCCTCAACGTTTCCGGTTGCAGGATTAATTGCAATCTGACCTGATGTGAAAACGAGATTTCCGGTGATAACAGCCTGTGAATAAGGACCGATAGCATCCGGTGCATTTTTAGTATATACTTTTGTTGACATTATACAGGAGTCCTTTCATAATAATTTATTATTCAACCAATGTAAATCCAGCATCCTTAAGTGCCTGACGTATTTCTTCCTTATGTTCAAAATTACGTGTTTCAAGGACAATTCTCAGATAGCAGCCGATAATATCAGAGCCTTCATTTGATCTTTCATGGTGGATTGATATAACATTTCCTCCGAGATCAGCGATGAGTTTTGAAACATCACGAAGCTGTCCCGGTTTGTCGATAAGTTCAATGTTGAACGAATCCGTACGACCTGATTTAAGAAGACCTCTCTTTATAACTCTTGAAAGGATAGTAACGTCTATATTGCCTCCGGAAACAAGACATACAACTTTTTTACCTTTAATCGGCACCTTGTTAAACATAGCAGCGGCTACTGATACAGCACCTGCACCCTCAGAAATGAGCTTCTGCTGTTCTATAAGCGCGAGAATAGCAGATGAAATCTCATCGTCCGTTACAGTAACTATCTGGTCAACATATTTTTGACACATCTCAAATGTGTTGACACCAGGCTCCTTAACTTTGATACCGTCTGCAATGGTGGATACGGTATCAAGGCATTCTATCTTTCCGTGTTCGATTGAAGTGACCATGCTCGGAGCACCGCTTGCCTGTACACCGTAAACTTTAATATCAGGGTTAAGGCTCTTTAATGCAAAAGCAACACCGGAGATAAGACCACCGCCGCCTACAGGAACGATAACTGCGTCAATTTCAGGAAGCTGGTCGAGAAGTTCAAGGCCTATGGTTCCCTGACCTGCTATTACATTTTCATCATCGAACGGATGAATGAAAGTATATCCCTTTTCATCCTTAAGCTGAAGGGCTTTGTTGTATGCATCATCGTAAACGCCTTCGACAAGACAAACATCTGCGCCGTAGCTCTTGGTTGCTTCCACCTTGGAGATAGGTGCACCGTCAGGGAGACATATCAGGGATTTGATTCCGTTTGCAGAGGCAGCAAGTGCAACGCCCTGAGCATGATTTCCGGCTGAGCAGGCAATAACACCTTTTGCTTTTTCCTCATCAGAAAGCTGTGATATTTTATAGTAGGCACCTCTTACCTTGAATGAACCGGTAATCTGAAGGTTTTCTGTTTTAAGATAAATGTCACATTCAGGATTTATCTTTGGCGCCTGAATGAGATCGGTTTTTCTGACTACATTTTTCAGGACAAAACTTGCATGATAGATTTTATCAAGTGTTAGCATTTTATTTCACTCATTTCGTATTGGATTTTTGCTTTGTTTAAGTGTTTTCTGCAATGAGACGGTCAACAATCTGCTTTGCTGCTCTGGCTGAACGTCCGCTTTTTGCAATGGCAAATCTTTCGGCTTCTTCAAAAAGTTTTTCTTCAGGAATGTTAAGACCGCTTTGCTTCGCTATTCCTGAAACGATATTGAGATATTCGTCTTTGGAAGGTTTTGAGAAAGATATTTTCAAACCGAAACGTTCTGACAGAGAGATAAGCTGCTGAACAGTATCATTTCTGTGAACGTCATCACCGTTTCTGTCTGAGAAGTTTTCTTTCACAAGGTGTCGTCTGTTGCTTGTTGCATAGATTGCAATATTTGCGGCTCTTGCTGAAACTGATCCTTCAAGAATTGCTTTGAGTGCACCGAAGTTATCATCGTCTGATTCAAACGAAAGATCATCTATGAACAGAATGAATTTAAGAGGATTTTTGCTGAGGCTGTCCATTATCATAGGAATGTCATGGAGCTGGTCTTTTCTTATTTCTATGATACGCAGACCTTGTTCCCTGTATTCATTTGCAATTGCTTTTACTGATGAAGATTTTCCTGTTCCGGCATCACCTGTAAGGAGAACATTTGAAGCAGGTTTTCCTCTAAGGAGAGCAAGAGTATTGTCAATTATCATCTGACGCTGTATTTCATAGCCTATAAGCTGGGAAAGTTTAATTTCGTCAGGATGTTTTACAGGGACTATATTTCCGTCTTTTACTATGAACATATAGTATTTTGCGTAAATACCGTAGCCAAATCTGTCAACGTTATCGATTCGCGTTTTATACTGACTGCGGAAATCATATGAGGTGTTGTCCCAGTCGGGCAGAAATCCATCATATTCGATACATCTCTTTACCTCTTCTGACGTAAGCTGAGATATTTCTTCAAGCGACATAAGTTCATTTTCAAGACATATCTTTATCTTGTCACCAACCTCAGTATTCTGAGATTTTTTTATCATGCATATGTTTTCATCTTCAAAAACGAGAGTAAGAATATATGTTCCGAGATCATTATGGTGACGGTAAAGATCTGAAACAAAATCTGCATATGCGTGTATTGTTTCGTCAAGTGCTGTTTCTTCATTGCTGACACACTTAAGCAGAGCGCTAAGGCTCTGCATTGTGCGGCAGTTCATTATGTCTCTGAAGATAACGAGCGAATTAAGCTTATAGTAAAGCTGTTTTAAAGTGCTTTTAATTTTAAAGCGCCTCCGTTTATCAGAACTTGTTGATTATTGCACCCTTGTCTGCTGAAGAAACCATAGCGGCATATCTTCTTGCATAGCCTGTGATATCTTCTTTGACGAGGAGTTTTGTATTTTCTTTTCTCTTTGCGAGTTCTTCGTCAGAAACTTCAAGAGTAACTGAGTATTCAGGAATGTTGATTGAGATGATATCCCCATCCTGTACATAGGCGATATTACCGCCTCTTACAGCTTCAGGTGAAACGTGTCCGATAGCAGCACCTCTTGTAGCGCCGCTGAAACGTCCGTCTGTGATAAGAGCTACATCCTTGTCAAGTCCCATACCTGCAATAGCGGAAGTAGGTGAGAGCATTTCTCTCATACCAGGACCGCCTGAAGGACCTTCATAACGAATTACAACTACATCACCTGCAATAATTTTTCCGCCCTTGATAGCAGCGATTGCTTCTTCCTCCGAGTTGAATACTTTTGCAGGTCCCTTGTGAACAAGCATTTCTGCAGCAACTGCACTTCTCTTAACAACACATCCGTCAGGAGCAAGATTGCCGCGAAGAACTGCAATACCGCCTGTCTGAGTGTACGGATTATCAATTGGTCTGATGATATCTGTGTTCTTATTAACGACACCTGCGATGTTTTCACCTAGTGTCTTGCCTGTACATGTCATAACATCAGTGTTGATAAGTCCTTTCTTGTTAAGTTCATTAAGAACCGCATATACACCGCCCGCTTCATTGAGATCTTCCATATATGCATGACCTGCAGGAGCGAGATGACAGAGGTTTGGTGTCTTTGCACTGATTTCATTTGCCATATCGAGATTGATTGTGATACCGCATTCGTTAGCAATAGCAGGAAGGTGAAGCATACTGTTTGTTGAGCAGCCGAGAGCCATATCAGCTGTAAGTGCATTCTGGAATGCTTTTTCAGTCATGATATCGCGTGGACGGATATTTTTCTTAAGCATATCCATTACAGCCATACCAGCCTGTTTGGCAAGCTTGATTCTTTCCGAGTAAACTGCAGGGATTGTACCGTTTCCGCGTAATCCCATACCAAGAACTTCTGTCAGACAGTTCATTGAGTTAGCTGTGTACATACCCGAACATGAACCACATGTAGGGCAGGCTTTGTTTTCGTATTCTTCAACATCTTCAAGTGAAATTTTGCCTGCTGTGTAAGCTCCGACTGCTTCGAACATACTTGAAAGTGAAGTCTTTTTACCTTTAACATGACCTGCAAGCATTGGACCTCCGCTTACGAATACTGTAGGAACATTTACACGTGCAGCAGCCATAAGGAGACCAGGCACGTTCTTGTCACAGTTAGGAATCATAACGAGAGCGTCAAAATGATGAGCAAGCGCCATGCATTCTGTTGAGTCAGCAATAAGATCTCTGGTAACAAGTGAGTATTTCATACCTTTGTGTCCCATAGCAATACCGTCACAAACAGCGATTGCAGGGAATACAACAGGAGTACCACCGGCCATTGTAACACCGGTCTTAACTGCTTCCACAATCTTGTCTATATTCATATGACCAGGAACGATCTCATTGTATGATGAAACGATACCAACCAGAGGACGTTCCATTTCCTCTTTAGTCATACCGAGTGCGTTGAAGAGTGAACGCTGAGGAGCTTTGTCTACTCCTTCACAGTAAAAATTACATGCCATTTTCTTTTCCGCCTTTTTTAATATATTATAATAAAACTGCTTTCCCAATAAGCAATGCTTAACCGGGAAAGCAGCAATCTTTTTTAAGAATAAATGCCAGCCGGTCTGACTTGGCGATTATTTAGTAAAGAAGATATCAGTTGTTGATGAACTTATCTTCTTCGTTGTTCCAGCTGTAGAGCTTTCTGATTTCTTCGCCAACCTTTTCAGCCGGATGTTCAGCAGCAAGCTTTCTCATAGCTCTGAAGTGAGCCTGACCACCAGCTGGTGACATGTCGAGGAGGAATTCCTTAGCGAATGAACCATCCTGAATGTTCTTGAGGATCTGCTTCATAGCCTTCTTTGTATCTTCTGTTATGATCTTAGGACCTGTGATGTAGTCACCGTACTCAGCAGTATTTGAGATGGAGTATCTCATACCAGCAAAACCACTCTGGTAGATGAGGTCAACGATGAGCTTCATTTCGTGGATACATTCAAAGTATGCATTTCTTGGATCGTAGCCAGCCTCAACGAGAGTTTCGAAACCGCACTGCATAAGAGCACAAACACCACCGCAGAGAACAGCCTGTTCACCGAAGAGGTCAGTTTCTGTTTCTGTTCTGAATGTTGTTTCAAGAATACCAGCTCTTGCACCGCCGATAGCAAGACCGTAAGCGAGAGCCATATCCTGAGCCTTACCTGTAGCATCCTGAGCAACAGCTACGAGACAAGGAACACCCTTACCAACCTGATATTCAGATCTTACTGTGTGTCCAGGTCCCTTAGGAGCGATCATTGTAACGTCAACGTCTGCCGGAGGAACGATCTGTCCGAAGTGGATAGCGAAACCGTGAGCGAACATAAGCATATCGCCAGCCTTGAGGTTTGGTTCAATATCCTGCTTGTACATCTGAGCCTGCTTTTCATCGTTGATGAGAATCATGATGATGTCAGCCTGCTTTGCAGCTTCAGCAGCTGTAAATACTTCAAATCCCTGCTTTACAGCCTTGTCCCATGACTTGCTTCCTTCGTAAAGACCAATGATAACACGACCCTTGTCGCCAAGTGATTCCTTGGCATTGAGAGCATGAGCGTGACCCTGGCTGCCATATCCGATTACAGCGATTGTCTTTCCGTAGAGGAGTGAGAGATCGCAGTCTTCCTGATAAAATACCTTTGCTGAATTTTCCATTGTAAAGACTCCTTTTATTAATGATTTAATAAAGTTTATTTTATGGGCAGAATCTCAGAAATTTCTGAGACAATGGCTGCCTCTTTCAAGAGCTACGATACCTGTACGGCAAATTTCCATAATACCGAAAGGTTTAACAAGCTCAATAAAAGCGTTAATCTTTGTAGTTTCACCTGTTATCTCAATACAGAGGGCATCAGGGGAATAGTCTACAATCTTTGAACGGAATACATCAACTGCTGCAAGTACATCCTGTCTTGTTGATGAATCATTTTTAACTTTGATGAGCAGAAGTTCACGAGTAACTGTTTCATCACGTTCCATAACCTGAACCTGCTTGACGTCGTGAAGTTTGCTTAACTGTTTTACAACCTGATCCTTTGAATAGTCGTCTCCTATCATGGAAACTGTCATTCTTGAAAATTCAGGTGATTCTGTTTCACCTACGGTAAGGGTGTCGATATTAAATCCTCTTCTTGTGAACATGCTTGAGACTCTTGTCATAACCCCAGGCTTGTTTGCAACGAGTATGCTGAATATGTGCTTTCCCATAAGACTTAACCTCCTATGTGAGTAATGATGTTATCTATTGAACCGCCCGGAGGAAGCATTGGAAGAACGAATTCATTTTCGTCTATTGCACAGTCAATAACGCAAGGACGTTTTGACGCAATTGCTTCATCAAGAGCTTTTTTGAGTTCATCAGTATTTACAGCAGAGAAACCGAGTGCGCCAAAAGCTTCGGCAATCTTTGTAAACTTTGTCTGACGTTTATCAAGTGTTGTGTTTGAGTAGTGCTTGTCGAAGAAGAGTGTCTGCCACTGTCTTACCATTCCGAGAACGCCGTTGTTCATTAAAACAATGATTACAGGAATGTTGAATGAAACTGCTGTTGCAAGTTCATTGAGATTCATTCCGAAACTTCCGTCACCTGTAAAGAGAACAACAGGATCTTTTGTTGCTTCGTATGATCCGATGGCAGCGCCAAGACCAAATCCCATTGTACCAAGACCGCCGCTTGATATGAATTTTCTGGACTGTTCGAATCTGTAACGCTGAGCTACCCACATCTGATGCTGTCCGACGTCTGTAACAATAATGGCGTTTTCAGGCATCTTTTCGTTTACTGCATCAACAATGTCGTACGGAGTCATTGATTCAGATTTATTAAGTGAGGCAGCTTCGTCAGCCCTGAACTTTTCAATCTGAGCGTTCCATTCTGTATTCTGCTTCTTTTCAGTCATTGAAATAAGCTTGCTTACTGTATCCTTGATATCTCCGGCTATGCCGATATTAGCCGATACATTCTTATCGAGTTCAGCCGCATCAATATCTATATGTATGATTTTACAGTTTCTTACGTATACACTCTTGTTGCCTGTAGCTCTGTCGCTGAATCTTGCGCCTGCACAGATAACGAGATCTGCTTCAGCCTGTGCCATTGATGACGCATAATGACCATGCATCCCCTGCATTCCGAGGAATCTTGGGTTTGAGAACGGAACTGATGAGATACCCATAAGACTGCATCCTATTGGTGCGTCGATTAAATCAGCAAGTTTTTCAATTTCTGCACCGGCACCACTGGAAATTACACCACCGCCGCAGTAAATATATGGTTTCTTTGATTCAGCAATAAGCTTTGCAGCTTCTTCAAGACTTGCTTCATCAGCAGCAGGCACAGGAAGAGAAGGAGCTACTGGTTTGTTCTCGAATTCAGTCTTAGCAATCTGGACATCCTTAGGAATGTCAACAAGAACCGGACCAGGTCTGCCCGAACGTGCAAGAAGGAAAGCTTCTCTGAGTGTGTCAGCCAGTTCATTTATATCCTTAACAATATAGTTGTGCTTTGTTATTGGGAGAGTAATACCGCAGATATCGACCTCCTGGAAGCTGTCTCTTCCCAGCAGACTGCATGGGACGTTACCTGTAATAGCTACCATAGGGACTGAATCGAGATATGCTGTGGCAATACCTGTTACAAGGTTTGTCGCACCAGGGCCTGATGTTGCAAGAACAACACCTGTTTTTCCTGTTGAGCGAGCGTATCCGTCGGCTGCGTGTGATGCACCCTGTTCGTGGGCAGTTAAAACATGTTTTATGCGATCCTGATATTCGTAAAGAGCGTCATAAATGTTTATAACCTGTCCTCCCGGATAACCGAAAATACAGTCACAGCCCTGTTCAATCAAAACTTCAATAATAATCTGTGAACCTGATAATTTCATAAGCTTGTGATTTCCTTTCCAAAAATATATACTTTACTTAATACTGTAAATTAAGTCTTCGGTAAAGTCTACAAATTAGATTATACCATAATACAGAATCTATTTCAACATTTATTGCATGAAAAATTTTATTTTCTTTTTAACAAATTAACGGAGTAATATGATTTAAGAGATGTTTGTTGGATTTAAACAAAAAAAGTTTTGATAGTATAGATAAATCGACATTTTGGTCTTTGATTACAAAAATTTACTTGACAAAGGGTGACAATAAAGTTATAATAAACAATATAGCTGGATGTAAGTAGCATTTGGTTAATATCCGGTCAGATACAGTTGATTGTTTATCCCTTTAATGAAAAAATTAACATTACTAATATATTTATTATTTTTTGATATCAGGGAACAGGGATATTCAGCCGGTACGGGGCTCCACATACGGAACAAAAAGCTTGTCATTATTTATTATTTCCCTTATGTCTTTGATAACGCAATGCACCAGGGTTTGACAAAAGCTGAAGATCAGTTTGGAGAGCAGACCATAATTATTTTATCGGTTAGTTAGTTTAAAACTAATTCGAATAAATGGCCCAGTAGCTTAATTCCAGAGCGTTGTTTATCAAAGGTGGCGGTGAAAATCCGTCCGTGGTCTAAAAAATTTCTCATAAGTGAGGTAATCAAAAATGTTTGAAGACAAGACATTAGTATGTAAGGATTGCGGTTCTGAATTCGTATTTACAGCTGGTGAACAGGAGTTCTACGCTGAAAAAGGTTTCGAAAATGAACCACAGAGATGCAAGGCATGTCGTTCAGCAAGAAAAGCATCTTCAAGAGGAGAAAGAGAAATGTTCACAGCAGTATGTGCAGAATGCGGCGGTGAAGCAAGAGTTCCTTTCAAGCCAAGAGAAGATCGTCCGGTTCTCTGCAGCGAATGCTTCGCTAAGAAGAACGGTTGATTTTAATAAATCTTAAGGTTCTTAAAGAACGTGACTTTGCGTAGTTACGTTCTTTTTTATTTTATTAAATTTTTTCTTGTAAATTTTTTTATAATATGTTATTATATATAGTGTAAGATGCATATAGTGGATTTGAGGTGATTGGCATGATTGGAATAAATGACAGGGAAAGGAATACAGAGGCGTTTTATCAGGTATCGCGGGATATAGCAAGATATATTCATTTTGGTGGATATGATGTTATATCAGAGATAGTCGACAGTTCGTATAGAACGATTGATGAGATAAGTGATTTTTTTGCTGAAAACCCTGATCTTATTCCTGATAATCCTTTTTGCTCCCGTATTTCAGAGATGACGGACTTGTATCGCTGTGATAAAGTCAATGATATGACATATAATACAGAATACGACTTTGTACGCGGTGATTTAAAAGCATACATGACATTATGTCTTCAGTTTGTGTATGATGATGATGAGCCGTATATTTCAGTGGAGATAAGGGATATCAGAAAGAATTAACAATTTTTTTGGAGGTTTAAAACAATGGATTTTAAAGTAACTAAAGACATGATTATCGGGGACATTCTTGATAAGTGTCCACAGGCTGCTCCATGCCTTATGGATATGGGAATGCACTGCCTTGGCTGTCCTTCAGCCAGAGGTGAGTCGCTTGGCGATGCATGCATGGTTCACGGTGTTGATCCTGATGAATTTGAAAAGAAAATAAACGACTTTATTGCAGCGCTTTAATTTCTTAAAAATAAAAAATCTCTGCAGCTTTCAAAGTAGCAGAGATTTTTTGTTGTATTTGAGGAGTAAGTTTACCTATGAATATTCAGATTTTCGGAAAATCAAAATGTTTTGATACCAAAAAGGCAGAACGATTTTTTAAGGAACACGGAATTAAGTTTCAGTCAGTAGATATTCTCTCAAAAGGACTCAGTCCTGGAGAGTTCAGAAGTGTTATGCAGTCAGTCGGCGGAGTGGATGTGCTGATTGACGAAAAGAGTAAAAACTACTGCGATATAAAGTATCTTCTTGATGATGCAAAACCTGATAAACTTATGGAGTGTCCGAATCTATATAAAACTCCTGTAGTCAGGAATGGTAAATCAGCTACAGTCGGCTATTGTCCTGACATATGGAATGAATGGATAAAAGCTGACAGTAAAAAATAACAGGAAGTGATAATATGCTGACTGATAAAAGACTTCTTAAGTGTGCACAGATGGTAAGCGGAAAAGGAACTGTATGCGATGTTGGAACAGATCATGCTTATCTTCCTGTACACCTTATTCAGAATAATATATGTTCATATGCAGTTGCCGGTGATGTTGCAGACGGCCCTCTTGAAGCAGCTACTTTAACAGTTGAAAAATCAGGATTGTCGGATCGAATCAGTATTGTTAAATCAGACGGCCTGAAGAATATTGATCCGGATGGAATAACAGATGTAATTGTTGCCGGTATGGGTGCTGAAACAATAAGCGAAATAATAAACAATGCTCCGTGGCTTCATGATGGCATTAATCTTATCCTTCAGCCTATGACAAAGGTTCCTTTCCTGCGGAGATGGCTGTATGAAAACGGTTATGAAATACTCAGGGAGGAAGCGGTAACTGATGAGGGACATATCTATACAGTTATGAACGTAAGATACAGCGGTTACAGGATAGACGTAAACAATGTATTTGCTGAGCTTGGCATGTTTGACTTTACTGAAGAAAGTTCAGTAAAATATGCTGAAAAACAATTTAACAGAATTAAACGTATTTCGGATGGAATGAAAAAATCAGACAGAGATTCTGATACTGACGTTCTGGATGAAGAATGCAGGTTCATTTCTGCAGTTGCAGAGGGGAAAAATAAAATTACTGTCGGAATGATTTATGATGAGATAAACAGAGTTGCTCCGTTTTCATCACAGGACAGCTGGGACAATTCAGGTCTGCTTGTCGGCGACAGAGATAATGAAGTAACCGGGATACTTACGGCACTTGACATTACTAAAGAGGTAATTGATGAAGCTGTTTCAAAAAACGTTAATCTTATCATATCGCATCATCCGGTAATCTTTCATCCGCTGAAGAGACTCTCGTTAAATAATCCTGCAGTCAGACTTGCGGTGTACGGAATATCAGCAATATGTGTTCACACACCTCTTGACAAAGCTGTAAACGGTATAAATGATATGATAGCAGATATGCTGGAAAGAAACTTTAAAGTAACGGGAACGAGAAGACCAATTATACCAGAGGCAAAGGATAGTACGAGCGGGGATGGAAGAATTATAGAACTTGCTGATAGTGTTGCGCCTGAAGTGTTTGCTGAAAAACTTAAGGCTATGTTCGGAAATTCACCGTTAAAATTTATTCCCGGAAGGGTTTCTGTTAAGAAAGTTGCGGTGTGTTCAGGAAGCGGCGGTTCATTGCTTTCATATGTTTTGAAAAACGGATGTGATTCCTATATCACAGGTGATGTAAAGCATGATGTGTGGCTTGACGCTGCAGAAAACGGAATATCGCTTTTCGACTGCGGTCACTATTATACTGAACATATAAGTGCCGGGTATCTTCAGAAACTTCTCAGAACCATTTCTTTGGGAATTAATGTTGAAGTTTCATCTTATAGTCGTGATATTGTTAAGTATCTTTACTAAAAAGGAGAATTCTGATGGCTTTAGACGGGGCATATCTTAATCTTATAAAAAAAGAACTGGAGTTTCTGGTTGGGGCAAGGGTTGACAGGATTCATCAGCCTTCAAGAGAACAGCTTATTATGGCATTAAGATATAGAGGAGGCAGCAGCAGACTTTTGTTTAGTGCTGCGGCTGACAGTGCGAGGGTGCATATTACAGATGCGGAAATTGACAACCCGGCAGTTCCTCCTATGTTCTGTATGCTTATGAGAAAACATCTGGGTGGCGCCAAACTGCTTGCGATACGTCAGGACGGGTTCGAGAGAATTTTGTATTTTGATTTTGAATGTACAAATGAACTCGGAGACATAGTAAATATGACTCTTGTCAGCGAAATAATGGGCAAATATTCGAACCTGATTCTTGTAGCGGATGACGGGACAATAGTCGACAGTATAAAACGTGTGGATGCTGCCATGTCAAGGGCGAGACTTGTTCTGCCTAAGATGAGATACGAGATTCCGCCGCGTGATTCCAGACTTCTGTTTACGGAAGCAACAGACGAACAGATAAGGGAAGCGCTGGCACAGTACAGAAACGGTGATATATCCAGGGCCCTTATAAAAATATTTGAAGGTATTTCGCCGGTTATTGCACGTGAATGGGTATTCTATGCTACACGCGGAACAGATATCGATATTTCACAGATGGATGAAAATATATTAAGCAGGCTTATTTTCAAAATAAAACAGACGGCTGAACAGTTTCGCAGCGGAGACCTCTGCTATACTGTCATAAAGAACAGGGACAATATTCCTAAGGATTTTTCGTTTATAAATATCCTTCAGTACGGTCCGGTTATGATAACCCAGCAGAGAGAAAGTGCATGCGGAACGCTTGATTATTTTTTTGCAGCAAGGGACACAGAATCACGTATCAGACAGCGCGCAAATGACCTTTTCAGACTGCTTATGAACCTGACCGAGAGAATCAGCAAGAGAATTTCAAACCAGCAGGCTGAGCTCCTGGAGTCAGACAAAAAGGATGAATACAGGCTCATCGGCGATCTCCTTTCCGCAAATATTTACAGAATACAAAAAGGTGATAAGAAGATAAGCCTTGAAAATTTTTACGATGAAAAATGTCCGGTTGTGGATATTACACTGGATGAACGTCTGACACCTTCACAGAACGTTCAAAAATATTATCAGAACTACCGCAAACTTGTTACTGCTGAAAAAATACTTACAGATCAGATAAGAAAAAGTAGTGAGGAGCTTGTGTATATAGAAAGTGTTTTCGATTCACTTACAAGGGCCACTGCTGATCTTGATATTATTGAACTCCGAATGGAACTTGCAGAGCAGGGATATATCAGGGCTGCAAAGATGAAGGGAAAACCTCCTAAGGAGCAGCCACCGCTGAAATTCAGATCAAGTGACGGATTTTCGATATTTGTCGGAAGAAACAACAGGCAAAATGATAAGCTGACTCTGAAAACTGCCGGAAAGAATGACATCTGGTTTCACACACATGACATTACCGGTTCGCATGTTATTTTATTTACAGAAGGTGCAGAACCAACAGATACTGCGATTATGGAGGCGGCAATGCTTGCGGCTTATCACAGCAAAGGTAAAAATTCATCACAGGTTCCCGTTGATTATACAGCTGCAAGATTTGTCAAAAAACCAAACGGTGCAAAGCCGGGTATGGTTATTTTTACGAACAACTCAACAGTTTATGTAAAACCAGATGAAGACGCGGTAAATAAATTAAGAGAGGGAAAATAATATGCGTGACAGGATTAATGATATTATAGAAAAAAACTTTGAACAGATGATAGTTAATCTTGCAGAAATTATTGCGATTCCAAGTGTATCCGGAAAACCGTATGCGGATATGCCGTATGGTGAAGAATGCTGCAGGGTTCTGAAAAAATTTCTCGATATGGCGGATGATGAGGGCTTTTACACACATAATTTTCAAAATTATGCAGGTACCATAGGGTATAATGAAAAGCCGGTTAAACTTGGTGTCTTATGTCACCTTGACGTAGTTCCGGTAACTGCTTCTGACTGGACGCACGATCCTTTCGGGTGTGAGATTGAGGATGGAAGAATATACGGAAGAGGAGTTATTGATGACAAGGGACCTGCCATGGCTGTTCTGTTTGCTATGAAAGCACTTAAAGAAGCGGGTGTAGATCTTTCTCATAATGTACGTTTTATCGTTGGCTGTGATGAGGAAAACGGTTCAACGGATATGGAATATTATCTTAAAAAAGAAAAGATGCCGCCTTTAGTGTTTACTCCTGACGGTGATTATCCTGTTATCAATATAGAGAAGGGCATGCTAAGACTCCGGATCAGAAGGGAAGTAAACTTCAGTCATATTATGATGATTAAGGGAGGTACTGTTCCTAATGCTGTACCTTCTGACGCATATGCAATAGTCCGGGACGTTACCGGTCTTTATGAATCTGAAAATATTACTGTTTCAGAAAAGGACGGAGCAGTCTGCATTGCATATAAAGGCACAGCAGCACATGCCTCAACTCCGGAAAGCGGAATAAATGCTGTTACGGGTCTTCTTGATTATCTCTCCGGACTTTCACTTGACCAGGAAGAAATGCTTGTTGTGAATACCATGAAAAATGCATTTATACATGGTGATTACAGCGGACGCGGATGTGGTATATCAATGTCCGATGAAAAATCAGGAGCTCTCACTCAGGTCCTTAGTGTAGCCGATTATGACGGTAAGACGCTTGAATTCAAAATAGATGTGAGGTATCCTGTAAGCGGCAGCAAAGATGATATCAGGGAGAAAATCCGGTCAGCAGTCAGTCCGGCAGAATTTGAACTTATTGCTGATATAGAGAGCCTTCCTCATTGTGTTGACGAGGACAGCGAATTTATCAGAATACTGCTTGATGTATATGAAAAGGAAACGGGTCTTACCGGATACTGCAAGGCAATCGGGGGCGGTACTTATGTTCATGATATCGAAGGCGGTGTTGCCTTTGGTGCTGAGTTTCCTGGTGAGGAAAACAATATGCATGGAAATGATGAATCTGTATCACTCAAAAGCCTTCTTCTGAATACAAAGATTATAGCAAATGCAATTTATCAGATCTGTAAATAATAATAAAGGAGCAAGAAAATAAATGGATTCATACGCTGAACAGATAGTAAAAAAGGAAGACGGGGGAGAGGACAATAAAAAGAGAGTCTTGTGTCTTGCAGGTGGTATTGCTGCAGGTATTCTCCTCATAGCAGCAGGCTCACTCATTCATTTGTCCGTTGTTGGAGCTGTGCTGGGAATAGCTGCGTTTTACGGCGGATTGTACATGGGTACTAACTATGATGTTGAGTACGAATACCTCATAGTAAACGGCGAGTTTGACATACACAAGATTCTGGCGAAAAAAAGAAGAAAGAAGATGCTGACTGTAAAAGTATCTGATTTTGAAGGATTTGGCCGCTATGATGATAATGTACAAGATGATAGTGAAGCTACAATTATATGGGCTCTGGGTACAAGCCAGTATGAAAAATGCGAAAATTATTATGCTGATTTTAATCATGAAACTTACGGAAAGTGCAGACTTTTGTTTTCTCCATCAGTAAAGGTGCTAAGAGAGATTAAGCTTTATATTAAAGGACCTCTTAAGAATGCAGTCGGAGAGCTTCCTCCTGAAGAAGAGTTGTGATTATTACAGCTTAAATCAACTTTTATATAATAAAAAATCACAGTATCGTGTTCGGATACTGTGATTTTTTTATCAGATAAATTCGAGAATCTCTTCAGGGCTGTTTACAATAAAATCAGCTCCGGCTTCGATAAGTTCTTCGCTGGTTCTGAATCCCCATGTACAGCCTATGGATTTAATACCTGCATTTGCGGCTGTCATGATGTCTACGTTTGAGTCGCCGGCAAGGATTACATCATCTTTGGTAAGTCCGAGATCGTGGAGAATGTCAAAAATAATATCCGGAGCAGGTTTTGTGTCCTTGTCAGGACGTTTTCCATATACTACTGAGAATGTGTCTTTACGGAACATCTTTTCTATGATTGATTTTGTGAATTCGTCAGGTTTGTTGGATGCAACCGCAAGCAATACATGATGATTTTTCAGTTCTGACAGGAGATCGGAAATACCTTCATACGGTGCTGACTGGTCAATACAGTGTTCGTTGTAGTATTCAGAGAAATACTTGTGAAGGGTTTCGATTTCTTCACTGTAATCAGTATATCCGGCAAGTGCACGTTCGCAAAGTTTAACTGCACCGTTTCCGACGAATTTTTTGTATTCTTCGGTTTCGTGTTTCTGGTAGCCCATTTTTTCCAGTCCATAGTTTACTGCGTCAGCGAGATCCTGAAGAGAATCAACAAGAGTGCCGTCAAGGTCAAAAATTACTGCTTTGTACATAATTATCTGCTTCCTTTATTTAGTTTAATAATTGCTGCTGTTTTATATTCTTACGGAAAGGCGTGTAGAGTAAGTCTGTCGGAAATCATCAAAGGTGTCATTATCAATTGCCTCGCGAATTTTTTCTGTAAGTGTGTTGTAAAAATACAGGTTGTGCATTACTGCCAGACGTCCTCCGAGCTGCTCCTGAGATTTGAAGAGGTGACGGATGTATGCTCTGGAAAAATTGCGGCAGGCAGGACAGTCACATTTTTCGTCAATCGGCCGCGGGTCAGTTTCGTAGCATTTGTTTGTTATGTGCATGATACCATCCCATGTGAATACTGTTGCATGTCTTGCGTTTCGGCTTGGCATAACACAGTCGAACATGTCAACACCCCGTGCAACAGCCTCGATGATATTTGAAGGAGTACCTACTCCCATAAGGTAACGGGGCTTATTTACCGGCATATACGGTTCAACTGCGTCAATTATACGGTACATGTCTTCAGTACTCTCACCTACTGCAAGACCTCCGATTGCATAGCCGTCAAGATCAAGTTCAGCAATTTCCTGCATATGCTTAATTCGGAGATCTTCGAATGTACATCCCTGATTGATGCCAAAAAGCATTTGTTCTGGATTAATTGTGTCAGGGAGGCTGTTTAAACGTGCCATCTCTGTTTTGCACCGCTTAAGCCATCTTGTAGTTCTGGCACATGACTGTTCGGAATATTCGTGGGTCGCCGGATTTTCAACACATTCGTCAAATGCCATGGCTATTGTGGAGCCGAGATTGGACTGAATCTGCATACTTTCTTCAGGTCCCATGAAGATTTTACGACCGTCAACATGTGAGTTGAAGTAAACGCCTTCTTCTTTTATTTTTCTGAGTTTTGCAAGTGAAAAAACCTGAAATCCGCCGCTGTCGGTAAGGATGGGTTTGTCCCAGTTCATAAATTTGTGAAGTCCGCCCATCTGTTTGATGATATGATCTCCCGGTCTGACATGGAGATGATAGGTGTTGCATAGTTCTACCTGACATTTTAGTTCATTTTTCAGATCAACTGATGAGATACCACCTTTGATGGCAGCGGAAGTTCCGACATTCATAAAGCATGGAGTCTGAAATGTTCCGTGAACTGTCTCAAACTGTCCTCTTCTCGCTTTTGAGTTCTTTTTTATAAGTGTATACATAAAAAAATCCTTTTCAAAAAATTATAGAATTAACATTGCATCACCGAAACTGAAGAATCTGTATCTTTCCTCAACAGCTTTTTTGTATGCGGTCATGGTTTTGTCGTATCCGTAAAATGCAGAAACAAGCATGATAAGTGTGCTCTCAGGGAGGTGAAAGTTTGTGATAAGTCCGTCAAGTACCTTGAATTCATATCCCGGATAAATGAAAATATCCGTATATCCGTCAGCCTCTTTTATAATCCCATTGTTAAATGAAGCGACGCTCTCAACTGTTCTGCATGAGGTCGTACCTACAGAAATAACTCTTCCGCCTGCCGCTTTTGTTTTATTAATGAGTTCTGCAGTTTCAGCAGGAAGGTGATAGTGCTCCGAGTGCATTTTATGTTCAAGGACGTTATCAACCTTTACAGGTCTGAATGTTCCGAGTCCGACATGGAGAGTTACATATGCGATATTAACCCCCTTAGCCTTGATTTCATCCAGCATCTCTTTCGTAAAATGAAGTCCTGCAGTCGGTGCGGCAGCCGAGCCTAATTCTCTTGAGTAGACTGTCTGATATCTTTCCTTGTCTTCAAGTTTGGCCGTTATGTACGGAGGCAGCGGCATCTGACCGATTTCTTCAAGCGCGGTAAATATATTTCCTTCGCATTCGAACTGAACTACTCTGTTTCCGTCTTCCTTTACCTCAGTTACTCTGGCCTTCAGTCTCCCGTTTCCAAAAGAAAATTCGGCTCCTTCTCTGGCTTTTTTTCCAGGCCGGCATATTATCTCCCAGAGTTTGTCTCCTTTTTGTTCAAGCAACAGAAACTCAATAGCAGAACCTGTTCCGATTTTTTCACCGTAAAGACGTGCCGGAAGAACACGCGAATCATTCAGAACAAGGAGGTCGCCTTCTTTCAGATGTTCTGTCAGATTGAAGAAGTGTTCGTGATTTATCGAATCGTTTTCCTTTGACAGAACCATTAGTCTTGAGTGATTGCGGGGTTCTACAGGAGTCTGCGCGATAAGCTCCTCCGGAAGATCATAAAAAAAATCAGATGTACTCATTGTCTTCATTGTGACATTTTGTCCTTTCGTATCGTATGTTTGCTATATTGATTATAGCATATTTTCGTTTCTATATCAATAAGCAAAAAAACTGTCCCGAAATTAATTGATAAAAGGAGTATAATATTATCGGGATAAATTATTGCAAAATTATATTTTTTTGGCCAGTAAAATATAATTTTGGTGTAGTAAAAATGATGAAATTA
>JAEDJV010000151.1 GCA_016296165.1 Oscillospiraceae bacterium
GAGCTGATTCTATGTTAAACGAAAAAATCATTCTCTGGGATGACAGGATTAGGGCAGAAACTCAGGCTGAAGAAAAAAGAAAATTTGCTGAGATGATGATTATGAACGGAGAGCCGGCTGAGAAAATTGAACAATATACTGGTCTGAATCTGTCTGTACTGAAACCACTTGCTCAGTCTCTTGGCAAAACACTTGTTCTTTAAAATTCAAATCAAAATCCGGACATCGCTGTTAATCAGTAAGTCCGGATTTTTTTAATATTTAATAATGCACCATATCACCTTGTAAATTCAAAACACCGACTCATTTCATTTCGCAGACATATCTCCGCGGCCACACCAAGATAGTATTCTGCATATGCCATAGCCATACCGGTATCATCACATAATTTTTCTGCATTTACTGAATCGAAAAGCTTCGCTGCCGACATGACGGTACTTTTCCCGTCATAATACGCTTCTGTAAACTCATTTACGATATCCGGATTTTTAGTAAGCTCTTTTTTATATGCAAGAACCAGTGTCGGATATTTTTTTCTGAATTCTCTGTAACCTTCGGTACAATATTCCCTGTCAGCTATATCTGGAAAAGGTTCAGACATAAAAGAACTGATTCTGACAGTCAGGCTCATAGGAACAACAAACTCTGACGTATCCTTCCTTTCACTATAATACCATTCACTAAGGTTGCTGAATTCTGAAAAGCAAAAATCTGAAAATTCAGTATTTACTGACGGATCAGCAAGGAAATACTCCCTTATTCTGCAATACAGGTCGATATACTCGTCATAGGTTCTGAAATTCTTTCCGTTATCAGAATCAGTCTTGTATTCCTGTTTCTTAAATACTGCTGAAATATTAGGAGTATATCCGGCTCTTTCAAGCATCATCTTATGTTTCCTTGTAAGCACAGCAAAATATACATACGGTTTTATCTCTGAAAGTTCCTCATAGGCATTTACCAACCTTACAAGTTCACCGGTGTTCTCCATAAAAATATCATAGCAGTCTCCGTTTGAGAGAAACTTTTCCTTTCGTGAAATACCGAAAAGCAGTGCCTGTTCGTTCTGAATATTTTCCTTGCATAAATTCGTGTATACTAATTCTGATATATTTTTTATCTTCCCTGAAAACAGGAAATACCTGTTAATCTCTTCAAACAATTCAGCTGTGTTTTTCCTCTGTTCAAACCAGCACATCAGATCCTGATGTTCATTTCTAACCTCAGGGTGCAAATCAAAAAGCACACCAAGGTCGGTAACAAATGCTGAAAACAAATAAATCATCTCGTCACTAACTTCACCATTTTCAATTAGTTCACATATATCAAGTCCGGCTGCAAGTACATTGCCTGTGTTTATATGATACTTTTCCATAAGTGAAAAGACATCAGACCTGAACTTACACAACTCCGCTGCAGCCTGTTCGTAACTCATTCCTTCATTTTTCAGGATTCTGCTTAACGGAACATAATCATCTGCCAGAGTCTCGATAAATTTGTAAAACTCGTATCCTTCATCGTAAACCATTTTTTCACTCCTAACTCAAATGTGATTTATTAATAGATGTTTTATTTATAGTATCATAAATAACCACACTTGTAAACTAAAAACAGTTCCAAAAGAAAAGTATTCTTAAGGAACTGTTTATTCATAGTCTGACACCAATCTCAGGAAAAATATACAGAACTGTTTTACAATAATTATGTACTCTGTTTTGATGTTCCAAGATGTCCCGGCATGGAACCTATAATTACCTTACCAGCTTCATCAGACCAGCAGAAATATATTCTTATCAGCACCTGTGAACTTACACCGTTTTTTATGTGAAGATCAAGTGTGTATTTTATTCCCTCATGTGTTACAGTATAGTCACTGGCACATGTGCGGAGAGCACCTTTTCCACAGCTGGTTACCTCCCAGATACAGGATTCAGCATACAGGTTAAGTTCATCTTCAGAAATCTTTCCGAGTCGGTATGCTGCATATGCATTGAGATAATATAGTCCGTCACAGAGATCAGCAATATCCAGCGCACCGGAATATTTTTTAAGTTCACTTCTCGCTCTTGATGTAATTACTATACCTTCTGAAAGTGTCTTCTCGGCCCAGCTGCATACATCTTCGACATCATCCGGAAAACGCCCGGCATCCTCTGCTTTCTTTTTATAGAATGATATAACCGAAGATGATTTTCTGTATGACTCTGAAATTTTGTCCAGTTCCTCCTCTGCCTTTCTGGCAGCTGCTTCAGCTCTTTCCCTTTCACGTATTTCTAATTCAAGTTTTTTGGTAGCAATACGGAGTTCTTCGGCATTCATACGCATACCGTTATCATTGTTCTGCAGTTCCCTGATTTTCTGTTCAAGTGCATTTTTCTGATTCTCAAGAAAACTTATCCGGTCTTCAAGAGTCATGTTTTCCTGTTCTTTTCTGGACATTCCGAGTATTCGTGCATCGGTACCAAAAACAGTATTTCCATAGCTGAAAACTGCACCTTTGAGCATCATTCTTACTTCTTTTTTCAGTCTCTTCCTTAATACATCAGGATCATCTTTGAAAGTGTTAAATTTTACAGTTTCGGAAATAATACCATGCATCATGACAATCACATCACCGGCATCAAACCCAAGCCTGAGTTTGTTGTTTATTATACTCAGACATTTTTCTGAAATATATGCCACAAGTCCAAATCCCTTCAGACTGTCAGCAAGAGTTTCATAATTAATGGTTCTCTGTTCGATATACTCATACTGATCTTTTATTTCTGACCTTCTGATGTTCTGTTTTGGCTGTGAAATATCCAGCGGAATATATTTTCGTTCATCATCTTTTTTCTTCTTTTCGTCCTTTTTCTTTACCATTGTAACCGAAAAATCTGAAGTAAAATCAGTTTTAGAAGTAAATTTTTCTGACAAACCACCGGCTGGAACCGATGACATAGACGAAACCAGCGAAGATTTTGCGTTTTCAAACACATCAGCAGCATTTTTTACTTTCTTGATTTTTTCCGGTTCGCATACTATTACAAACGGCATATCACAATCCCTGGACAAAACTGCGTCACAAAATATCTCAGCTTCATTTCTGCATGATACTATTACCGGTTTTCCGTCAATATTATATTGATTTCTGAAACATACCAGAGGATTTTCTGAAAGTTTCTTTACAAGAGTCGGGCGGAAAACTTCACATCCGGCATCCGAGCCAACAGGTTCTGAACAAACTGTCCTCACTCCAGCCTCAACATAATCCGGATATTTTCTGAACGAAATATCCGTAATAAAGCTTCTGCCCTGAACAGGTTTTCTCTCCTGCTCTGAACCGATATTCGCTCCCATATCGTTTTCTGAAACCGTAAGAGTCCAGATTCCGTCATTTTCAAGATAAACTGATTCAATACTGCATCCAAGATTCATTGAAAATGAAGTTAGTCTCTTTTCAGTAAAATTTTTGTAATCCTCAGGTTCAGGAGTAACAAGCACATCAGGAAGTTCCTTAAAATCCGAAAGGCGATTTCTAAGCCATCGTAATGTTTCAAGTATGCAGATAAGAAAAACATCCGTTGCCGGCTCAGATGATGTCGTCTGTGCATGAAACTGATATGTAGGATAACTCCTTGATGGTACAATGTGTGTAGTCTGATATGTATTTGTCATAATCCCCGTTCCTTTCATATATAACATGTTAATGACAACTTCATTATTTGATACAATTATAACATTTTCAAACATAATTATCAAGCGAACAGCCACTTTCTCTGCTTTTTTATGACAAAAATTTTTATTTGACATTCGTTATATCAGAGGTGTATAATATATAGGCGAAAGTGAATATTTTTATGAATTTTCCGGCAAATATTCACTAAAAAAATATATACAGGAAGCGATTTTAAATGATAATTGACTCACACGTTCATATTTTCCCGGACAAGATAGCTGACAAAGCTGTTGCCAGTGTAAGAGATTTTTACGACCTTGCCATGTCATATGACGGCAGACTTGAGACAATACTAACCGAGGGTGCTAAGGCGGGTGTTGATAAATTTCTTATTCTATCTGTAGCAACAGCAGCTGATCAGGTTACAGGAATCAATAATTTCCTTGCAAAATGTGTACATGAGCACAGCGATAAGCTCATAGGATTCTGTGCTATGCATCCCGATTTTGAAGATCCGGAAACGGAAATAAAACGAGCTGAAGAACTTGGTTTAAAAGGAATAAAACTTCATCCAGATTTTCAGAGATTTGAAATAGACAGTGAAAAAGCAATGCGGATCTATAAAGCAGCAGCAGGTAAAATGCCTATTCTCTTTCACACAGGTGATTTCAGAACAGAATGGTCCAGCCCTTCAAGAATGGCAAAAATAGCGGAGATGTTTCCGGATCTCGACGTTATCGCATCACATTTTGGCGGATGGTCTGAATGGGATGAGGCAGCACGCGTATATAAAACAAAGAATGTTTATGTTGATTCGTCAAGTTCATTATATTCCATGTCGCCTGAAGAAGCCAGAATAATGATCGATGTTTTCGGTGCAGATCATGTATTTTTCGGAACAGACTTTCCGATGTGGGATATACCAACGGAACTTGAACGTTTCAGCAAACTTCCTCTTACGGATGAAGAACGTGAGATGATTTTCCATAAAAATATTGAAAACCTGCTTGCAAAGTACGAAAAATAAATCTTACAGTAAAATATATTATAAATATTGCCTTGTACAGCCGTTAAAGAATTTTTCGGGTGTACAAGGCAATATTTATTATATTTAGTTTCTGTATTTTGCTGTAAGCGGAATGAGACGTTTTCCCAGAAGTGTTCCGATAAAGCATTTCAGAATGTCTCCCGGGATGGTGAATAGAAAACAGTTTAGAAACAGAATTTTCATAGTCGTACCGTTTCCCCATAGTTCTGAAGCCATAAAGAAATATGGTACCCCTACTGTGTACACAGCAAGAACCCCGGTAAAATTAGCTGCAAATATTCTTAAATAAGAAGGGGTATCGGTTTTATGAACGATCTTTGCATTAATAAACGTCCCCAGGATATAGCCAAGAAGATATCCGAATGTTGGAATAAAAATATAGCTTATTCCACCACCCTGCGTAAAAATCGGAACTCCTAAAAGCCCGATAACAATGTACAGTAAAACACTAAGTGTTCCCCATTTTGCTCCAAGGAGCAGAGCTGCCAGAATTGTAAAAAGTCCCTGAAGAGTAATCGGTACAAGAGGGATTGGTATCTTCAGAAACGCTCCGACTGCAATCAGTGCTGTAAACAGACTGCACAAACACATCATAAGTACTTTATTTTCTTTCTTCGATTCCATGATATTCATCCTTTCATGTTTCCTATTATACCATATGAATCGATAATTGTCAACTAGAAGTATAAAACAAAGTTGACAATTAAAAAAATAAAAACCTCAGTAGAAATATTTCTCTGAGGTTTTTGAAAAAATATAATTTTAATTTCTACTGACTTAACAATAGTTCTTTAAGTAAAACCAAATCCAAAACATCAGTTTTCCCGTCTTCATTCATATCAGCATTTTTATGTTCAAACGCGTCATGATCCGAGTCTGTAAGATATCGTATAAGTTTCACCAGATCTGCTGAATTTATTCTTCCGTTTCCGTCCGTATCCCCTTTAAGTTCATGTCCTGGAAGTTCATGAGGCATGTTTTCAAATTCTTCGGCTTTCCTGTCAGAAAAGAACAGTGAACAGTCATCTATAAGTTATAACATT
>JAEDJV010000152.1 GCA_016296165.1 Oscillospiraceae bacterium
CAGAGGGGTCTCAACTATCCGTATATATAAAGATTCAAACAAGACAAGATATGGTTTCGCAGAAATCAGCGTTAAATCTGCTTCACAGTCTGCTGAACCTGAAGTTACCACAACAGCAGTCACAACGACTCCGCCTGTTTCTGTTACAACTGAACCTTCTGTTACAACACCTCCTGAAAATGTTACTACACCACCTGAAACAACAGTAACAGCAATGACTACCACAACTGTAACAGATACTTCTGAATATGATCTTAACGGAGACGGAAAGCTTTCTACTTCAGATGTAAGATGTCTTCTTCAGCATCTTGTGGGTTCAGTTACTCTTAAAGAAGAAGCGTTAAAGAAAGCTGATATCAATAAAGACGGATCAGTAGATACTGCAGATGCTGTTAAACTCCTCAGAAAAGCTGCCGGTATGACAGAAACAGAATAAATGCAGCGAAGGAGAATACATAAATGAAAAAAATTATATCCATTATCACAGCACTTTCTTTTATTGGCTGCCATGCTTACAGCCCCGTAGTTTTAAATGAAACTTATGTTTCTGCAGAATCAGGTTTAACGGAATCAGTAAGAATCCATACAGACAATGATATCTTCGCTTCAAACGGAATGCTGACAATTGATTATGACTTCAAAAAACTTGACCTTAAGGAAGTCGTACTCAATCCGGCTGTTGAGTCAGTCCTTTATGCAGTAAATACGCAGACTCCGGGTAAAATTACAATAGCATTTGCATCTGACAAAGAAATTACTGTATCCGAATACATCGCAGATCTGATTTTTTACAATTTTACAGACGGTGAAGAAAAGGCTTATAGTCTTTGTGAATTAACAGTAGATGAACTTGTTACAATCGGTGAAAACGGAAGTGACAAGGAAGTGCCTTCAGATGATATCGTTATTTCAGAGGGGAAATCAGATGTTAATGCATTTCTCTCAGGAAGTGAATCTGAAGATCCGGATTATCTTAATGTACATCTTTCCCTGTACATGGAATATTCATCTGTCACAAACGGAATGTTTACAATAAAATATGACACTTCAGAACTTGAATTCGAAAGCGGAGAAATGTCGGGTGATATCGAAGGAAGCCTGTGTGAAATATTTGAAGCAGAAAAAGGAACAATAAAGATTGCACTTGTAAACGGGGAAGGAATTATCCGGTCCGGACATGCTGCGGATTTAAAATTCAAAATGAAAAAGCCATGTAATCCGGAGCTCACTTTAACCGTAAATGAACTTCAGGACATAACGATGGATGATAAGATTCAGAAATTTATAATTGAAGAATCTTCATATGTTTTCGACACAGGTTTTCAGGAACAGGATCCTGTTTTGGAGGCTGCCGACCTGACCAGTGACGGATCGATTACATCTCTTGATCTCATTACTCTTATAAAAATATTAATAGGTGTGATTCCTGAATCTGAATGTCCGGGCGCCGATATAAATCGCGACGGAGCTGTAGATACAGAAGATCTTGTCGCTATGAAAAAAATGTTTATTGAAGCGTAACAAATAATTATCCATAGGATAAATTTAAGCCATAGTCTGTTTTAAAATACAGACTATGGCATTTTATTTTATATCAAAATTGAAAATGTTTTACATATTGAAATATTGACTGAAATATCTTATACTATAAAATAGAAAAAACATATTATCCGAGGTGAACAATCGTGCAATACAAAAAAATACTTGTGGTTGAGGACGATACAAAATTAAACAGCAGTCTTGTTATGTCTCTTAATGCTGAAGGTTATGATACTGATTCGGCGTTCAGCGTTGAACAGGCACTTGAGAAATATCAGGGCGTTAATATGATTATACTTGATGTGATGCTGCCTGACGGAACCGGGATGGATTTTTGCAGAAAGATCCGTATGGCGTCGTCACGCATACCGGTTATTTTTCTGACTTCGTGTGATGATGAAAAAGATATAATTAAAGGATTTGACTGCGGGGCAGATGATTATATTACAAAGCCGTTCAGACTTAATGAGCTGAAAATGCGGGTAAATGCAGTTTACAGGAGATGTTATGCAGAAGCGGAAGAGAGCAGTAATCTTACGTCACTCGAAAAAAGTCTGCTTGATTATCTTATGTTAAATAAAGAACAGTTTGTTACGCGTGATCAGATACTTGCATATCTGTGGGATTCAAAAGGGAATTTTGTAAATGACAATACCCTTTCTGTTACAATAAGCAGACTGCGTGAAAAACTGAAGAACGGAAAGATAGTAACAAGGAGAGGAATGGGCTACAAATGGACACAGCAGACAAATTTATAAACAATAAATCCCCGGGGAGACTGACCCTTTTTTATATTGTTCTTCTTATTCTATCCTTTGCTGCAAACTGCTTTTTCTCACATTTTTGTGCATGGAAAATAACTGAAAACCATATTCCTTATGTCCTTGCAGCGGCCGGAGGCGATAATGACTTTGTTTCTTTTCCTGATGAAGAATTTATTCTGGCGGGAGAAACAATTACTGAAGAAATTGGATTTTCAAGAGATACATCTCCAATGTATCTTGATTTTTTTTATCAGACGAGGAGAAGGATTTTTTGTTACATATTTTTATTGACGCTGATCTTATGTACTGCCGGCTATATATCATCACTGATTCCTCTTATTAAAATATATTCAGATATGGAAAGACTAAAGGAGGAGTGTACAGCATTAACTGAATGCGGCGGACCGGTCAGAGAAAAATATGAAGATCATCTGAGCTGTATGGGAAGGCTTGCTGATTCTGTATCATGTATGAGTGTCAGGATGAAATACCTTAATGACAAACTTACTGCAGAACGTGATTTTCTGAGGGAATTTCTTTCTGATTTTTCTCATCAGCTGAAAAATTCTCTTGCTGTAATAAGGCTTAATAATGACATACTCGACAGTATGGATGGTCTGACTGAAGAGAAGGCGATTCAGCTTTCAGATGAAATAAACGACAGCATAGATGATATGGAAGCGCTTATTTTCTCAGCTTTACGACTCGCAAAATTAAATGCAGACGCAATTGTATATGAAATGAAAGAAGAAAATCTCAGAAATATGTGTGAAAAATCCGTTCAGAAAATACAGCCTGTTCTTGAAGAAAAAAATATTAAACTTATAAAAGAATATGACAGGGATGTATTTTTCAGTTTTGATACAGTCTGGCTTTCTGAAGCATTTGTAAATCTTATGAAAAATGCAGCGGATCATTCAGAATGTACAGAGTTAAAAATTTCACTTTCCGAAACACCGTTGAGTGCAGTAGTAACACTTTCAGACAATGGTAAGGGAATACCACAGTCAGAAATCTCAGAATTATTTAATCGTTTTAATAAAAAAAGCAATGATGCAGGAATGAAAAGTACAGGTATTGGCATGTCAATTGCCGAGAAAATAATTAAAGCTCATAACGGAGATATATTTGTTTATTCTTCGGAAGAAAAAGGAACCAGGTTTGAAGTAGTATTTCTGAAATACGGAAAAAAATAATGCTGATTGTAACTTTCATGTAAGATTGGAGATGTATAATTAAAACCATAGAGAAGGGAGGTCGTTTTATGGAAAACGAAATAATAATTTCAGCAGAAAATCTGATCAAAAAATATGGTAAAGGAGAGGAGGAGGTAACTGCTCTTAACGATGTCAGTCTGAAGATAAGGAAAGGTGAGTTTGTATCCGTAACCGGCGAAAGCGGAAGCGGAAAATCAACACTTCTTAATGTATTAGGTTCACTTGACAAACCTGATTCAGGAAGAATAATGGTTGGTGATACAGATCTTTTAACAATGAAGGATAATGATCTTGCTGCATACAGGAGAAAAAGAACCGGATTTATCTTTCAGACATATAACCTTATTCCTGTTTTAAACGTTGTTGAAAATATAGTTCTTCCGCTTAATCTTGACAATGCAAAAGTGGATAATGATTTTCTTGAGGAGCTGCTTGAACTTTCAGGACTTAAATATAAAAGAAACAGTTTTCCTCATGAACTTTCAGGAGGTCAGCAGCAGAGAGTTGCTTTTGTAAGGGCGCTTATACATAAGCCGGATATAATCTTTGCTGACGAACCTACAGGAAATCTTGATAACAAAACAAGTCGTGACGTGATTGCAATACTGAAAAATTCGGTAAAAAAATATAATCAGGCACTTGTACTTATCACTCATGATCTCAGCGTCGCATCCCAGGCGGATTCTGTTTATGTAATGAATGATGGTATCCTGTCACAGGGAGGCGGTCTGTCATGAAATTTTTAATCTCACTGTCGCTAAAATATCTGGGCAGGCAGAAATTTCGTACAGCGCTGACATTTATCAGTATTGTACTTGCGGTTTTTATAATGTGTTTTAGTCTGGATGCACTTAGTACTGTACTTGTAACAATGAAAGATTTTGAAATTAATGAGAGTGGTACATGGGAAGTTGACTTATCCGAATTCTATAATGAAACCGGTACTCTGAAAAAAGCGGTAAAAAAATATGAGGATCATATACTTACAGAGTCTGTACTTATGACTTCGTCTTCAACACTAAAATGTGCAGATGATGATTATATTGAACTGGAGTTTGGAAACGGCAGAATAGTTAACCTGAGCAGCATTACTCAGAAATGCGGATACGGAGAAAAAAAACTGGATGTCAATGTTGATTTTCATATAGTAAAAGGCAGCAGGGGGATATATCTTCCGACAAATTTTAAAGATAAGGGATACTCAGTTGATGATGTGGTTGATTTAAAATTTACACCTGTACTGAATGGAAAAAGATATGAATCCTATAGTGAGAAGTTTACTGTTGAAGGCTTTTTATCTTATAATTATGAGTCACATGCCGTTTTTGAAACAGGAATAAAAAGCAATCTTATTGATGAGATTGTAAAGGCAAGTGAAGACAGTCTTGCAGCCACAGGAGATAACCAGTTGTATCTCAGGGTAAAGCCAAGTGAAGATTTTGATAAATCAATAGAAAAAATAATGAATGACTGCGGACTGAATATAAAAAGGGTGGATCTGCAGAAGGGAAATTTTAATGGTACTCTGCTTTTGTATGAACTAAAAGCTTTAATAGAGCCAATGATGCTCATTGTTGGTGCAGCAATAATATTTTCATTTATGTTCTTAATATGGCTTATTTCCAGAATGACTGTGGACAATGCAATGGAAATATCGGTTGTTGAGAGAACAAGAAAATTTATTACTTTGAAAACACTTGGTGCTTCAAAAAAACAGCTTACAGCTCTTACGGTTTTTGAAGCATTGTTTTACAACGTAACAGCTGTACCTATAGGTTCAGGAATAGCATATCTTTCGGCAAAAATTATTTTTAATATGTTATCAGAGGCCGGGGTTCCGTATATACATTTTAGTGTGAGCAAAATATTTATATTTACAGGGATAGTTTTGTGTATAATCAGTGTTTTCATTTCAACATATACATCTGCGTTATGGATGTCAAGAAAGAAAACCATAGCGGAAGCTTCAAAATATGGTGATATAATAAAGAGAAGAAAGAAAGAAAAGAGAAGAAAGACACGTCTGAACAGAAAATGTTCAGGATTTATACGGATGTACACAAAGAGAAATATCAGTAGAACAAAGGGTAAGTATATATTTTCAGTTTTTGCATGCTCACTCAGCACAGTTATTCTTCTATTATACTTAACGATTGCAGGTATATATTCTCAGACTATACCCACAATTGATTTCAGTTTCGATGATTATA
>JAEDJV010000153.1 GCA_016296165.1 Oscillospiraceae bacterium
CCACTTGACAATGAGCCTCTGTCAGCATGATATTCTGTCCGCCGAGGCAGGCATCGCCTAAAGGCTGTGCTGCCTGGCTACCAGCCTATCATACTGACTTCTCATTATCAAGTGGCTTTCGCGACATAAAAGCTCAGTTATACCAAAGCGAATGTTTTAATAGCATTATTAACAGCTGAGTCAATATCAAGCTTTCCGCAGTTCAGATATATCATCGTTTTGAAATATTCTATATTTCTAAATCCACGAGCTCTGCACTTAACATTCTGTATTATGTTGTTTACGCCTTCAAGAATAGCATTTGTATATCTGTAATCAAAGTAGTTTAGTATTTCAGTCCAATGACTTTTAACGAGTTTGCAGAAGTCTTTAATGTCATCAAGGCGTGAATGCATCATCCAGGAACAGAGCTTTTTTAGTCTTGGTTCTGCACTTTGTCTATCTGTGCACTGCTCATAAATATCCTGCAGTTCTACTCTGATAGCATATGCTCTTGCAGTCTTTAAATGCTTTGTGGACTTAAGGATTTCCTGTTTCCATTCGATTTGTTTGTCTGTAAGATTGTCTTCGTTTTTCAGCCAGAGATATTCGCTTCCTTTAAGCTCTGACTTGTACTTACTCTCTTTTTTGCGTACTTTATCAACTGCTTCATTAGCGTGTTTAATTACATGAAATTTGTCAGCTACTGTTTTGCTGCTGTAAAGAGTGTTGCATTGTCAAACATAATAGTGTACCTTCCTGTATTTATTGATACTTTAAATGATACCCCATTATACAGATTTTTTCAAGTGGCTATGATGGTCTACCCACTATAAACGACGAAAGGCCTAAAATTCTTTAAATAACAAGCGTTTTCCCGAGTTTCTGTGCAAGCGGTTTAAGAACGGATAAGTTGAATCCTGTGTATCGTTCAATTTTCTCTGCCGGCTCTTCATCCATAATCATCATCTCTGCAAATTTTCTTTTGTCTTCTTCCTGCGTTTTCGCAACTGCCTCTGCCCTGATTCTGTCATCCCTGAGCATTACTTTTTCGTTCAGCATAGAATCAACTCCTTTTTTGCTTATATCATCAATATTACTGTAAATACGCTCTTCCAGCGAGCAGGTAATATTTAGCATTTCGTGATACTCATCGTTTGTAATCCTCTCATCTATCAGCAGTGAATCCATGGTGTATCTGATATCTTTGCACATCTTCTTAAAATCACTCAGAAACTTTTCTTTCTTTTTTTCCGTGTAGCTTTTATATCCACTAACCCTGTTATACATCCTGATAATCTGAAACGGCAGAAGTATCTCAAGGTCGTTTTCCACAAGTTCCCGCGGTGTGTAGCTGAGTGCCCTTACTGCATTGACTGAATACTCCACTTCCTGATCGTCCGGAAGTATTAGTTTTATGTACAGCTTATCGTGTTTTCTGTTTTTTCCCTTCAGAAATACAACAGCCTGCTTAGGCATACGGTATTCAGCATGACAATCATCAGTTTTCTCGTATCCGTCTCCCGGGTTGCTCACAGCATATTCAAAAAGCCGGAACATCATATCGTCCCAGTATGACTGTGCCTCTATCTGAAATCTCTCTCCGCATATCTCAAAGTAAATATCCTTTTCGAGTATCGCATTTTCTTCGTCTTCACTGTTTGGATCCAGAAACCTTACTTCCGAATCAAGCGGAAAGTTCTTCTCAAATACCTTGTTTACAAACTTAATCAGCATCCTGCCGGATAAGCGGAACATTCTTTTGAATGTGATGTCGTAAATTTTACTGTTCTCTGACATAGTGTTAATCTCTTTTCTGAATTTATTCTTCCTGTAAACAAGAAGTTGATATGGCTATATTTTACAGTAAAAGAGAATAAATGTCAATTAGAGAAGTTTACAATTTTTACTATCCACAATATGTATTTATTCCATATTTCGACAGAAACCAATTTATCTTCTGACTACATTATAACACATTTCAAAAATTAGTTCAATGCAGAAAAATCTGGTATTTCATTAAAATGTGACACAATTGCAGTTATTTCATTTATTACGGGGACTAGAATGTGATTTTGAAATGAAGATTTTATAGTATTCAAGATATTCACCTGAACAATCAATATTTGCCTTCATACCCTTCAGTATACCACCGACTATACTCCTGTGACAAATCTTCTCGTCATCGCAGTAGCAGCACAAAGCTATGTTTTCATTATAACTGTCCTCAGCGAGTTTATGTAAGATAATGGTTTCCCTATTTGATGCAATATAATCATTACACACCCTCTGAATATTCTATTGAAGTCCGTACATATACTGTCTGCTCAATGTATTCAAACAGATTTACTGAAAATTAAGCTGATAACAATATTTTTATGATTAACAGAATTATGATAATCCAGAACAATAAAACAGGGATAGCATAATACCACTTTTTAGGTTTTCCATTTTCCCACATTCCTTCAGCTTTCAGTCTGTTTCTTTCGATAACATTTTCAGGAATAAATTTTATTGTCAATCCTATCAGCAATGGCAACAGGATAACATCATCAAGATATCCTAAAACAGGAATAAAATCAGGGATTAAATCAATAGGAGAAAGTGCATATACTATCGTAATACCTCCGAATATTTTTGCAGGTACTGGCGTATCTTTATCTTTTAACGCCAAAAAAATCGCAGGTATATCCATTTTTAACTTTTTTGCACGATCCTTTAAATCCATCTTGTTTCCTCCCTCTTCACCCTGTATGATTTCCTGTAAAATGCCATTGTAATAGCTGATACTCCCCTGCGTACATTTGCTTATTTGATTCTCTCACGATTTCTGTTATTTATATATTAGCATAATTATGGAATTCAGTCAACAAAATGCCGCATACCCAAAATGGAAATATGTAATCGGGTATGCGGCGGCGTTATGTTATTTTAAATAAATTTCTTTCCAATGATTTTCGTAATCAATAAAGTTTTCTGAAATATCGACATAGTCAAATTTTGTATTAAAATCGCCTGACGATGATATAAACATACTAAACACAGTCCACATATACTTTCCATCAAGTTTTTTTCTTTCTGCAGATAATATTTTATCAACTGATTTGAATAATTTTATTAATTCAGAATCACTACAAATATTAAAACAATCATCATATCCGCATCCGCTATCAACGTAAAACTTCATGGTATAACTTCCTTCTGTATAGCCCGCATAAAACGCTATCCTACACCAATTATCCGGAAGGAAATCCTGAATAGTATCAAATATATTCTGAAAAAATTTTTCGTCCATCTTTTACCTCCGACTTAATCTGATTTATTTTGAAAAGTCCTTTGACTTTTTACTCCATCAATACTATAAATAACAACAATTTCCGTTGGACGTCCTGAGTCACCATCATATACGGGCTTAATATTGACTCGAACATCCTTGCCTCCTTCAATCTGTTTGGCAAGTTCACCTTCAAATTTGTTATAATCTACCCGATTTATTTTAGCATCCTGTACAACCATATTTTCCATTCCATTCGAACCGTCAAAACGATCTCCAATTAAATGACCTCTGTCATCAGTTTTCTTTTCGTCTCCCTTACCAATATCGTGAATATTATCTTTTATTGATAACTTTTCAGTTCTTGTCTTCAGATGAAGTTTTCCTTCAGCAGAAATTATTCTACCTTCATTATCTGTTTGATATTTATAACCATTTATTTCATACTTCGAGTTTGGCTTTAACTCATTATCGACTCTATATTCATTACCATTGTCATCATAATAGTGAGTATGTCCGTCAATGTTTTTAATATTTTCATTATCTGAATCTTTAGAGTCGAATCTGTTTTCAAATTTTTCTTTCGCCTTATCCTTCGTCATCCCATTCTCAGGCTTAATATTTTTAAAACCTTCTGCTTTCGGCTTATTCAACTCCTGATTGTCAGTATGTTTGAATTCATTCATCAGAATATGCCCCCTTTCTCAACATATATCTCAGTAAACCTGCAAAGCAAATCATTATAAGCCGCATCCCTTGAGGCTTTTTCGTTGACTATAAGAGCCATAATACTGCTGATTTGTTCACTTGTCATATGTTTTACTGACGGATTGAGGTTCTTTATAACTGTTTCGATCCAGCTGTCAATTTCATCACAGCTTTCTGCGTTCTTTACAGCTTTGTCGGCATTGAAAAAGTCATATGCAAGTTTCATGAGAGTATCAAGTGAACGACCTTCATTAATAATTTCATAGAAATCTGTCTTTACACGTGCACTTAAAGAAGATTTCAGTACAGAATTCTTCAATTCTTCGATATCTTCGATTGAATATGACGGTTTCTGTTCAGATATAAATTTCATCAGCTTTTTCTGAAGTTCATCGTCCTCGTCAAATTCATCAGAATCCGGATCAGGCTCATAAGAATACGGAATAGTCTTCAAATCATACTTGTCTACCTTGCAAAGAACAGGCTGAATCCATTCATTCTGATAGACTGCAGCAACTCCTTTAGGAAATTTAGCAATTTCAATTATCTGATCATCATTGAGATTAGCTGACTTGCCTACCAGTTCCCTGTCAGACTTGTCCGGCAGTCTCATGATAATTTTAGTATTTGTATTCCTGATTGATGACATATCCAGTAAAGCCGGTGCCTGATCTGCAATTATAAAGCCTTCACCATATGTCCTCATCTCAGCAATAGCATTTGAAATCATTTCAACGCTCTTGCCTGCAAGATTGCCACTCTCTGATGAGAAGTCTGAAGATGTCTTTTTAAGAAGATTATGTGCCTCTTCAAGTACTGTAATATGCTCAAGTTCATTGTTCATTTTTCCGGAAGACATTCTGTATTCCTGCAGCTTAAGAACAAGAATCCCCATAATAAGTGACTTGGTTTCTGATGAACCGGTTCTGCTCAAATCAATAATAACATTGTTTTCAAAAAGTTCATCACATGATATTTCAGCATTGCTGAAGATTAAACCGTTAATTCCGTTCGAAAGAGAATTAAGTCTTGTCTGGAGTGAACCTTTATAAGCACCTTTGTTTTCAGTATCATATTCACTGTTTTCGATTATGTACTTAATGTTTTCAGATACATCAGCAAATGTCGGATACATATACCGGCTGAATTTATTCCTTGATCTCTTTAAATCCCATCCGCAGTCTTCATATGATTTTTCAATTGCATTCTTCAGTACCGCAGGCATTGCCGCATACATAGGCCAGCAAACATTGAATATTTCGATAAGTCTGTCAAGATGTTCAAGGATATGAATACCGTCAGGAAAGCTAAACGGATTCAGTTTAAGCAGCGGAGTTAAACCAGGATTCGTTCCGTATACAGAAACATCCTTGTTCATACCAAAAACATTTTTATACTCACCTTTAGCTGGTTCAATAACCATAAACTTAACACGTTTTCTGCGTGCTTCGCTAAGTATCTTGTAGATTGTATTACTCTTTCCTGCACCGGTACTTCCTGTTACGAATGTATGAGAAGCGAGAGAATTCAAATCAAGACCCACAGTTGTATTTTCTTCATGATACATATGGAAAACAGAACCTATGCATATCCTGTTTTCGAGGTTCGATTCACCATATGTAACTATGTTTCGTCCAAATTCAGCACACTCTATTACAGGAAGACCTTCTACAGATTTTTTAGG
>JAEDJV010000154.1 GCA_016296165.1 Oscillospiraceae bacterium
CTTAACCAGTACGAAGGTGCAGATGAAAAATCAAAGGATCTGGCGAAAAAACTTATCAAGATCGAAGAAAATCTCGGTGATGATATCAGAGAATATCTATAAAAAACAATGCGTCCGGAAAACTTCCGAACGCATTGTTTTTTTATTAGATTTCTTTTAGAACATCAGACATATCATACATACCTGCCGGTTTGCCTTTGATAAATACAGCAGCATTGATAGATCCCACAGCAAAGACCGTCCTTGATGATGCGCTATGCGAAAGCGTAATCACCTCGTCCTTGCCTGCGAAAATTATTTCGTGTTCACCGACAATGGTGCCGCCTCTTACAGCGTGTATGCCGATTTCTTTCTTTTCACGTTTCTTACGCTGTGAATGTCTGTCATACACATACTGCTTGGTATTATCAAATGTTTCATTAATTCCGTTAGCAAGCATAAGTGCCGTTCCGCTTGGTGCATCAAGCTTCTGGTTGTGATGTTTCTCAATGATCTCGATATCATACTGCTCGCCTAAGAAAGCTGCAGCTTTTTTTGAAAGTTCAACAAGAAGGTTGATTCCCATTGACATGTTCCATGAGAAAAATACAGGAATCTGCTTTGAAGCATCCTTTATCTTTGCAATCTGTTCGTCTGAATAACCAGTTGTAGCAAATACTACAGGAGTACCTGTCATAAGGCTGTATTCAAGAAGACTGTCAAGAAGTGCAGGATTTGAAAAATCTATTATTACATCTGCCTTTACTGTAAGTTCTGACGGCTTGGCAACTATCGGAAAATCAGCATAGCTTTCAGTAAAAATGTCTATTCCGCCGACTACTCTGCAGTCTTCTCTCTCGGAAATACATGAGTAAATCATCTTACCCATACGGCCGTTTGCACCGCTGATAACTATATCAGTCATTTTTTCATTCCTTTCAGAATCTTTTTACTTTACAAGACCGAGTTCAATCATTGAATCCTTCATGATCTTGATATTCTCTTCAGCCATAGGATAGAGAGGCATACGACAGATACCGCAGTTCCATCCCATAATATTCATTGCTTCCTTAACCGGAATCGGATTAACCTCTATAAACAGGTTATTTATGAACTTAAGGAGCTTAGCCTGGAGCTTTGCAGCTTCTGCACAGTTATTGTCAAGGCAGTACTGAGCAATCATGTGTGTTTCCTTAGGCATTACATTTGAAAGAACTGAAATAACACCCTTTCCGCCAAGAGCCATAAGAGGAACTATCTGATCATCGTTTCCGCTGTAAACATCAAGAAGATCTCCGCATTCTGCAATGAGCTTTGCTACGTAGCTTATATTGCCGCTTGCTTCCTTAACAGCAACGATATTCTTATGCTGTCCAAGCTTCTTGTATGTGTCAATTGCTATATTTACACCTGTTCTGCCAGGAATGTTGTAAAGGATAATCGGAATGTTTACCGCATCAGCGATTGCTGTGAAGTGAGCAACAAGACCTCTCTGTGATGACTTGTTATAGTAAGGAGTAACGATAAGGAGTCCGTCAGCGCCGAGTTCCTCAGCCTTCTGTGACAGTTCGATAGCATACTTTGTATCATTGCTTCCTGTACCAGCGATAACCGGAACTCTCTTAGCTGTTCTCTCAACACAGAATCTGATACATTCGAGATGTTCCTCATCTGTCATTGTTGATGATTCACCTGTTGTTCCGCATACGATAATTGCGTCTGTTCCGTTTTCTATCTGATAATCAATGTTCTTTCCAAACTGTTCAAAATTAATTGAACCATCTTCATTCATCGGAGTTACAATAGCAACTCCGGCGCCGGTAAATATTGTGTTCTTCATAATAAAATCCTCTCCTTAAAAAAGATTAGTCAAAGTAACCCTTTGCTGCAAGTAATTCAGCAAGAAGTACAGCACCGCCTGCAGCACCTCTTAATGTATTGTGTGAAAGACATACAAACTTGTAGTCATACTGTGTATCTTCTCTTAAGCGGCCGATTGAAACTGCCATACCGCCTTCCATGTCTCTGTCAAGCTTAGCCTGCGGACGATCATTTTCTTCAAAGTAGTTAAGGAACTGCTTTGGTGCATGCGGAAGTTCAAGTTCCTGAGGTACGCCTGCGAATTCCTTCCAGCACTGAAGAATTTCTTCCTTAGTTGGCTTGTTTTCAAATGTTACAAATACAGCAGCTGTGTGACCGTTTGAAACCGGAACACGCAGACACTGTGTTGTGATGTTAGGTGTCTGAGCCTTAACAATCTTTCCGTTTTCGATTGTACCCCATACCTTGAGTGGTTCCTGTTCAGACTTTTCTTCTTCGCCGCCGATATATGGAATAAGGTTATCAACCATCTCCGGCCATGTCTCAAAAGTCTTGCCTGCACCTGAGATAGCCTGATATGTACATGCGAGTACATTTTTGATACCAAACTTTCTTAACGGATGAAGAGCAGGAACATAACTCTGAATTGAGCAGTTTGACTTAACAGCAATAAAGCCCTTCTTTGTACCAAGTCTTTCTCTCTGTGACTTGATTATTTCAATATGATCAGGATTGATTTCAGGAACTACCATTGGAACATCATCTGTAAATCTGTGAGCACTGTTGTTTGAAACTACAGGGCATTCAGCCTTTGCATAAGCTTCTTCAAGAGCCTTGATTTCGTCCTTCTTCATATCAACCGCACAGAATACAAAGTCAACCTGTGAAGCGATTTCATTTATATCAGCTGTTGCATCATAGAGAACCATGTTTTTCATTGATTCCGGCATAGGAGTTGTCATAGCCCATCTGCTGCCTGCTGCTTCTTCGTATGTCTTACCCTTTGAACGAGGTGAAGCTGCGAGAAGCTTTACATTAAACCATGGGTGATTCTCAAGAAGTGTTGCGAATCTCTGACCAACCATACCTGTTGCACCGATGATACCTACATTGTACTGTTTCATAGAAAAATAACCTCCAAAAAAAATTTTCTAAATAAAAAAACCGGAAACAAAAATGTAATTTTTGCACCGGTTCATCAGTCAATATAATAAGAAAAATACTGATACGCATAAAATATATCTTCCCTGCGTACCGGTAGCTCTCCATCACACTGAATGATGACAGTTACATACCTGTTCGGCATGTACCCAGAATGCATCTTACCAGAACACACTCTTCGGCAGTCTCACCTTTCATGCCCGTTCCGTACGGAATGGTTTTCCTCACGGACATTACTTATCTCGACTGCACCTCTACCTTTTTAATATAATAACACTTTATACTTATCATGTCAATAGTTTTCTGAGATATTTTTTTATTCTAATATATGTTATTTCCTCCGTTCAGGATACCTGGTTTTTCTGTTATTGAAAAATCTTTTACTGCATGCTATAATTCTGAATGAAAATAATGAAAAACCGGCAGAACAACAGTTATCCAATTTGAATGTAGTTCATTCATTTTTTTATTTATCAGGTACAAGTATAGATATCTCGTCTGTGTCCAATTTCAAGTATAAGGATAATTACTTTACTGTCCTGTATTTCGGCAATTAGCCTGTAATCTCCGATACGATACCGCCACTGTCCTGAACGGTTCGAGGTAAGACCTTTTCCATGCTGCCTTGGATTTTCACAATTCTGAAGATTTTTCAATAACCATGATGTAATCAGTTTAGCAGTAGCTTTATCAAGTTTAGAGAGCTGCTTCTTTGCCTTATCCGTAAATTCAACTGTATATTTCATCAGGACAGCTCTAACTCCTTCATCACATCTTCAAGACTATAGGTAACAGGATTGTCTCTGTATTCCTCCATAGCTTTTTCATATGCCTTTAAGTCGAACTCGTCCTCAATACGTTCAAGTACAGATTTTCTAAGTAATTCAGATACAGATATACCGTTCATTTCAGCATAAGCTTTTATTAGCTGAGAGTCTGAATCATTAAGTCTAAGTGATACTGTCATATTAAACACTCCCTTCTGTAATACATTGTATTACATTTTTTTAGTTTTGTCAATGGGTATTTTTCCTATTCTTCATAATATACTGTACAAAATCGGAGTGAAAGAAATGAAAAGGGCTGCTCTTTAGAGCAACCCTCACTTCCACTTTATCCGGAAATGTTCCGGAATGGCAGGACTCACCACTTTTACAACTGCCACTTTGATAATCATTTTATTATCCTATCACTACCCTGTTACGTCCGCCATGCTTTGCATCGTACAAGGCCTTGTCGATTCGTTCAAATGCCTCAGCAGCAGTTTCATTTTCCTTCACACTTATCACGCCGAAACTGCTTGTTATATGGCCGACTGTCTCAAATTCGAGGGCTTCAATTTTCTTTCTGAGTTCCTCAGCAGTGCTGTACATGTCATCTTCATTTACACCTGCGCAGACACCGAGAAATTCCTCTCCGCCCCATCTTCCGAGTACGCACCCGCATGAAGAAAGATATTCATCAGCTGTCTTTGACAGAGTTTTAAGAACATAGTCACCTGCTGCATGCCCAAAAATATCATTTACTCTCTTAAAATGGTCTATGTCAAACATAATCAGGGATATTGGTTTTCCTTCTGATCTGCATTTTGAAAGTGCGGATGAGAGCTCTGATTCTATTCGTCCATGATTATAGAGTGCGGTAAGAGAATCACAGTTTGCTTTTTCCTCATACTTTCTGAGTTCATTAATTATACGCATGTGACTGTCATGAATGTTCTCGACAATAAAGAGAAGAGTAAAATCTTCACTATTTCCTGTATCAACGCGGTTGAAAATAAGTTTAACCCAGATAAATTCACCGTCAAGATTTGCCATAAGGCATTCAAACGAAGTGGTTATATTATCCTTAAGGCAGGATTTAAGATACTCTGGCTCTGTATGTGAAGTAAATTTCTCATGGAAATCAGGATGTATCATGTTAAGAATGATTGTACGCCACTGTGAAAATGCTATATCAAGTTCATTCAGAGGATTATCACTCGTTTCTGACATATCCATACTTGAACATTTGTCTGAAACCAGATCCACTACCATTGAAAATAAATATGCACTTCTGATTACATTCGCCTTTTCATCACCATGTGTTTCAAGAATATATTCGGATTCGTCAGTCTCTGTTATCAGCAGAGCAGAGTTCTTGTCATCCAGACAGTAGTTGGACATATGATAAAAAAATTCATTCTCTCCAATACGCATCTTGACATTCTTGGAAAATCTGTCTTTGAAGCTGCCTGATTCCTGTAAAAACACACTGTACTGTTTACTGTCAGTTATCGCCTTTCCAGCGGTATTTTCCATAAAGATGTTCATCATCTTCCTGTAGGAACCTGTAGTGCCGAATATCTCTCTGAAACGTTCATTATCCTTAAGGGAGACATATGTATCTGATTCAATATTAGTTATGTAAACGACATCCACTATCTCCGAAATTCTCTCAAACACTTTTTTTAAATCTAAATCCATAAAAAATCCCTCTTTTCGTAAATTAAATAAATCGCTACAGATTATTATACCATTCTATTGACTTTTTTTCAATAATAGTCTCCTAAAAATTTTCCTTATTTTCTAATTTCATCATTTTTACTACACCAAAATTATATTTTACTGGCCAAAAAAATATA
>JAEDJV010000024.1 GCA_016296165.1 Oscillospiraceae bacterium
TAAGACGCTGCCCTTTCACGGCGGAATCATGAGTTCAATTCTCGTACGGGTCACTTAAAAACCACTAATTTCAGATTAGTGGTTTTTTGTTTTATATAAAAAATAAAGAAACTGTTTTTTTGCACAAATCAGTTTCTCTTTTTTTGTCACCACATTTCTTCAAATGTATTGACTTTGCACAAAAACATTACTATAATTTAATTATTGGAGTTAGTATTGTGCATATTTGTAAAATATACAAGTATGATATGTGTAATTTACAAACCATTACAGAAAGGATGGTTAATATGAAAAAAGAGAAAAAAATACTGGCAACGCTGCTCGCGCTAAGCCTTACAGCATATTCCTCACCATTAGGTAATACAACACTTAATGCCGCCGGAACATCATCGGAAGGTCTCAGTCCATGCATACGTTCAGATGTAAACAAAGCAAAGTTTACTCACAATGAATGGACTGGAAAAGATTATACTGATGCAAACGGAAACAACGTAACAGGCGAAGATGTATTTGCAATCAATCGTGAAGAAGCTTCACTTACGATTATTCCGTATCAGGATGTCGCTTCTGCAGCCAATGCCGTATGGGACTACAATGCACGTGAAAATTCATCATATATGCAGATGCTCACAGGAGAAGGACAGGACTGGCAGCTTACAGTTGTCCAGAATCAGGAGGCAGCTCAGCCTTACATGAAATCGGGATTTATGAATCCTGACTACAGCACATCATCAAATCCGGGATGGAAAACTGTTTCGATGCCTGGCAGCTGGACCTGTCAGGGATTTGACTTTCCAATCTATGCAAATGTCATCATGCCATGGCAAAGCAAATACGACGCTGTAGTAAACGTACCTGAAGCTCCGGTAAATTATAATCCTGTAGGTCTCTACAGAAAAACATTTACCGCCTCTCCTCAGATGACGCAGGACAACAGAAGAGTGTATATACATTTTGAGGGTGTTGAATCTGCATACTATGTGTACGTAAACGGAAAGGAAGTAGGATACAGCGAAGATTCCTTCAGCCCTCACCATTTCGATATAACTGACTATCTCACATCAGGCGAAAACACTCTTGCAGTAAAAGTTCACAAATTCTGCGACGGTACGTGGTTTGAAGGACAGGATATGATTTATGACGGCGGTATTTTCCGCGATGTATTCCTTACAAGCGAACCACTTGTAAAGATTGCGGACTATACTGTAAAAACAGACCTTGATTCGAATTTTAATAATGCAACACTGAGTATTTCTGCAGATATAAAAAACAACTCTACAGCAGATCAGTCAGGATGGAGCATCAGAGCAGACATCCTCGATGAAAGCGGAAACAATCTGGTTCCGTCAGCAACCATTCCGGTGGACTCTGTAAGTTCAGGAAAATCTTCAGCATTCAGTTCAGATATATCTGTAACCTCTCCAAAACTCTGGTCAGCTGAAAACCCTAATCTCTATGCTCTTGTACTCACACTTATCGACGGACAGGGCAAAGAAGTAGAAACTGTTTCATCACAGCTTGGATTCAGAGAAATAAACTTTACTTCAACTCAGGTTGACTGGGCTTACAAGGTAACAACAAAAAGCTGGGATCCTATAACCATAAACGGAAAAAGGCTTTTACTCAAAGGCGTAAACAGACACGATACAGATCCTTTCAACGGCAAAGCTGTTCCACAGTCATGCATGGAAGAAGACATACGCCTTATGAAAAACAACAATATAAACGCGATAAGAACATCACACTACAGCAATGATTCCTATCTGTACTGGCTGTGCAACAAATACGGCATGTATATGATGGCTGAGACAAATATGGAATCTCATGCCCTCATGAGCAACAATGACGCAAAAGGCCTTTTCTATGAACTTGGCATGGACAGAACAAAAACAACATTCGAACGTCTTAAAAACAATCCTGCCATAGTTGCCTGGTCTATAGGAAATGAAATGGTCTACACAGGCGATGCGAATACGTCAAACGGTATGTTCCGCGACATGATCTGGTTTTTCAAGAAAAATGACGCAACAAGACCGGTACACAGCGAAGGCATGGGTGACCAGATGGGTGTAGACATGTGCAGCCAGATGTATCCGAGCCAGAATGGTATCAAAACCAAAGCCGGAAACGGAAAAATACCTTATGTAATGTGTGAATATGCACATGCAATGGGTAACTCTGTAGGCGGTCTGAAAGAATACTGGGATGTTATAAGAAGCGCCGGAAACATGATGGGTGGTTTCATCTGGGACTGGGCTGACCAGTCAAGAGCAGTAAGCCTTGATACACTTCCTAAGAGCAATATCATAACTGACGAAACCGGAGTACGTGGAAAATGCTCAGGAACTATAACATCCGGTGCAGGAGACGGCTCACTTAACGGTGGTATAGCAACAGACGGATATACTGTAATGGATAATTCCGCAAAATACAATCAGGCTTTAGCAGGTACAGGAAAATCATTTACATTTGAAGCAATAGTAAAACCTGCATCTACCGGCCAGAACAGTGTTCTCCTTTCAAAGGGCGACACTCAGGTTGCACTTAAAACACGCAGTTCCGGCAGTGGTCTTGAATTTTTCATATACGACGGAGGATGGAAATCCATCTCATGTAATTTTCCTTCCGACTGGACAGGAAACTGGCATCAGGTAGTCGGCGCTTATGACAAGGGGAGCATGGCCATAATAATTGACGGCAAGGTTCTTAAAACCGGTTCTGTAACTGACAGCATTACTGCAGGAAGCTCACCGGTAGGCGTAGGTTTCGACAGTCAGACAGGAAGAAAATTTGATGGCCAGACCTCCATCGCACGTATCTATACAAGAGCACTTTCAGTTGAAGAAATAAACAACCAGCGTTCATCCTCACCTGCTATAGGACCAAATGACCCTTCTGTTCTCCTGTGGCTGGATTACAGCACAGATGACATTCTTTCAGGAGGTGCATGGGATTATTTCGCCGAACCGGATGCATACACCAATCTTTATGCTGACGAAAGCAAAGGTCATTATTTTGCTTACGGCGGCGACTGGGGAGACAGACCAAATGACAACAGTTTCTGTGCAAACGGCATAGTATCTCCTGACAGATCACCTCAGCCGGAAATTGCAGAAGTAAAATACCAGTATCAAAGTTTCTGGTTCTTTGCTGATTCAACCGAAATAAGCAACGGAAAGATAAATGTATATAACGAAAACAACTTTACAAATCTTAACGAATGCAACGTAAAATGGACCCTCTTAAGAAACGGCGAAGTCTGTGACGAGGGTACTTCCAATACAGAACTTGCTCCACTTTCGTACGGAAGCATATCTGTTCCGTACACACTCCCTGCAGACAGGAAGGATTCAGATGAATTCTGGATTGACATATCTGTAACCACAAAAAATGACACCGAAATGGTTCCGGCAGGAAGCGAAGTTTCATATGCACAGTTTGCTGTAAACAAGGCTGCTCCAAAAACAAGAGAGCAGGTAAACGGCAGTAACGTAACAGTCAAAGACAACGGCGACGCATATTCTGTAAAAGGTGAAAACTTCGAATTCCTTCTGAACAAATCAACCGGTGCAATGCAGTCATATTCATTCGAAGGCAAAACTCTCATCGAAAACGGTCCTTCACCGAATTTCTGGAGGGGATATACAGAAAATGATAATAACTCAGGCAACTATAAACTCTTCGACAAAAACTGGCAGAAAGCCGACGGAAATGTAAAAGTTGAAGATATCAGCATTTCAGAAAACGGAAATGCTCAAAAAGTTATAACGGTTACCCTAAGATTCCCTGACGCAGGAAATACTGTACAGAAGACAATCTACACGGTAAACGGAAACGGAGAAGTAAAAGTTTCTATAAGTGTAGATGCCACAAAATCCGGTATGGGCAATTTCCTGAGGATAGGTTCTGCAATGATTCTGCCGGATGGATTTGAAGACGTTACCTGGTACGGAAATGGTCCTTATGAAACATATAACGACAGAAACTCATGCGGCAGAAAAGGAATATGGAACAATACCGTTTCAGGAATGTTCTATCCTTACATAAAAGCAGATGACTCCGGAAATCTCACAGACGTAAGATGGATATCGGTAAAGAACAAATCTGCCGGTGCTGAACTCCTTATCGAAGCTTCCGGCTCTGTTGAAGCAGAAGCCCTTCACTTTACTCCTGACGACCTTAATTCCGCAAACCATGTTTATGAACTTACACCCCGCAAAGAAACTATTCTCAACATAAACTACGGTTCTATGGGAACAGGTACTGCAACATGCGGTCCGGGAACACTTTCACAATACTGTCTGCCTTCAAACAAGGTTTACAACTGGGAATACACAATAATACCTTCAGCAATAGCTGAAGAGGAAAAAATCATTCTGGGAGATGCAGACAACAGCGGATATGTTGATATGACTGACCTTTCAATGATATCTCTCCATATCCTTAAGGAAACTATCCTTGAAGGAAATGCTCTTAAAGCTGCGGACGTTGACAGAAACGGTTCTGTTGAATTAGCCGATCTGACAAAAGTGCTCCAGTACGTTTCGAAGAAAATACCAGAACTTAAATAATCTGCATTCAGCACTGCTTGTTTTGCATACAGGCAGTGCTGTTTTTGTTTTAATTCTGCATCTGTGCTTACTGCGTACGGACCCGGCTAACAGCAGATATCAAACCGATTTGTAGTTTACTAAAAATATATTTCCTGAAAAATTTTTGATTATTTATCATTTTTATTGTATAATATAACTATTATTTAATAGATTACAAGGAGGTAAAATCATGTCATCAAATTCATATCCTCTCCATCCGGATCTAAAGAGACTCTCACTGTTAAAACTTCCGTCTGATCTTTCAGTTTATCCGCTGCTGAACTTTTTCCTAAGTAAACTTGCAGAAAGAGAACATTCCACAAAACTTCTGCGGGTACGGAAAAAAACAATCAACGGATACAAAGGCAGTAAAATAAACCTTATCATATATGAACCATATACCCTGCCCGCAGATGCACCATGCCTTGTTTACTATCATGGCGGCGGGATGGTTATGAAAGCCGCTCCGTACCATTACAACATGGTCAAATCATACTCTCTGGCTGCACAATGTAAAGTAATTATGGTGGATTATTCTGTCATTCCCGGAGTAATTTTCCCTACTCCTGCAGAAGAATGCTACAAGGCATATGTATGGACTGTAAAAAATGCCATTAATATCGGAATTGATCCATGCAGAATAGCCGTAGGAGGAGACAGTGCCGGCGGTGGTCTTGCAGCTGCAGTTTCAATGATGTCGCGGGACAGACACGCACCTATGCCGTGTTTTCAGATGCTTCTGTATCCGGCAGTTGACAAGCGATGTGAAACATACTCAATGAAAAAATATTACAACACGCCGGTTTTAGACAGCGGTATTGCAAGACTGATGTGGAAGCTCTACCTGCCTCTCGGTAAAAACCATAAAAACATACAATATGCATCTCTTATGGAAGCAGACTCCCTTAAGGGAATGCCGGACACTTATATAGAAACAGCTGAATTTGACTGTCTGCACGACGAGGGAATAAATTTTGCAGAGAAACTTAAAAACGACGGTGTAAATGTACTTCTTTACAATACTAAAGGCACACCACACGCATTCGATTGTGTATCGGACAGCCGCATAACAAGAAAATGCATCAAAATCCGTACAGGACAGCTTAAAGAAGCTTTTGAGAAAAACAAAGGGAAGGGACTATAATGAACACAGAACTGAATACAAATCCGGATTTAAAGAAAGAAATCAGGCGTGATGCAGGAATAAACGCCATACTGCTCATAGGATTCTGGATTATATATTTTTCCGCAAGCCTGATACTGCCTAATGCTATAGGACTGTTTGTCAGGGACAAATATTCCGATCTGTTTGAAAACATCTTTGTACTTGCATTTTATATAATTCTATATCCGGTTGGATTTTCACTTTTATTTATTCTTTTCAGAAAAATAAGTAAAAAATACAAAGACCAGCGACTCATGGAATGTTTCAAAAAGCCGCAGACCCCTCCAGGATGGACTGTGAAATGGATCTTTTTATCTATAGGCGCAACTTATGCAGCTGCGTATATTTCTTCAATTCTCTTTGCGATACTCGAACTTATAACAGGAGTTAAACTTCAGGAAGCTGAATTCTCATACGACAACTCTGCACTCGGAACATTTACCACAATAATATCTGTTCCGATATTCGCTCCGATATTTGAGGAACTGTTTTTCAGGGGAACTATATACCGTAATGTAAGAAATTACGGTACATGGAGCATGATTATAATCTGCGGAATCACCTTTGGTTTATGGCACGCAAACTACTCACAGTTTCTTTTTGCTTCAGTAATGGGAATATTCTCATGTTTCCTGTATGAAAAAACAAAATCAGTAATTCCGTCTATGATTGTACACTTTATCATAAACTCAATTGGTGCGGCTACTATGCTGCTCATAGGCCAGCTTGGAATCGACAGTAAAAATGAAATTACTGCAAATCCGGAAATGCTCATGAGTAATCCGTTAGTAATGATAATCATGATGCTGATAGGATTTTTCATGATAGCATTTCTCATAACATGGCTCATACTAATGATAGCAGAAATAATCGAACACAAAGAGAGTTTCATACTTGAACCAAAAAACAAGGAGATATCCGGGGGAAAAAAACTCATAACCTATCTTTCGTCACCGCTTATGGCGGCAACTATGATCGCCATGCTTGCACTTACTGTGTACCGGGCGCTTGGCGGAAAATTTTAATCTGATAAGACTCCGAAAAATATAAAAAAACAAGGATGCAGAATTTTTGACATGCTTATATGTCATTTTTCCTGCATCCTTATTTTTATAATTTGCAGCTAAACCCAGAGGGACCCCCGATATAACCAGCGGTCTCCCGTATTGTTACGCCTTACTCCCCGCATCCATGACTGCAGTTCTCGCAGTCAGGAAAAAGGCTATGGTCATATTCAATATTATTTTTGTCATAATAATCCTTTAGCGCTGACTTGATTGCTTCTTCCGCGAGAACGGAACAATGAAGTTTATGTGCCGGCAGACCGTCAAGTGCATCTACAACTGCTTTATTGGTAAGGCTTAATGCATCAGAAACAGGCTTACCCTTTATAAGTTCGGTTGCCATTGAGCTTGAAGCAATAGCAGAGCCACAGCCGAAGGTCTCAAATTTTACGTCTGTGATAATGTCATTGTCAATTTTGAGATATATCTTCATAATATCGCCGCATCTTGCATTGCCAACTTCACCAATGCCGTCTGCATCTTCAATCACGCCCACGTTACGGGGATTTATGAAATGATCCATTACTTTTTCACTATATAAAGCCATAAACTGAACCTCACTTAATAATAAATTCCTTTTTACCGTTTATGAGATCTCGCCAGACAGGAGACATACCTCGCAGATATTCCACAACATTTTTTACCGTCTCTATCGTATAATCGATCTCTTCCTCAGTATTCTCATCACTCAGAGAGAGCCTCAAAGAACCATGAGCAATATCATGTACTCTGCCAATAGCAAGAAGCACATGACTAGGTTCAAGTGAGCCTGAAGTACATGCTGAACCGGAAGAGGCAAATACACCTTTACCATCAAGGAGTAACAGCAATGATTCGCCCTCGATACCTTCAAAACAGAAATTCACATTGCCGGGAAGTCTCTTTTTTGCATCACCATTGAGGATAGAATGCGGAATTTCGGATATACCGGCAATCAGCCTGTCCCGCAAAGCGGTTATTTTTTCTGTATTTTCATTGATATGGCTGTACGCTTCTTCAAGGGCTGCCGTCATTCCCATAATCGCAGGGATATTTTCGGTTCCAGCCCGTTTGCCCCGTTCCTGCGCGCCGCCCTCGATTAAATTAGAAAGTAAAATACCTTTCTTAGCATACAGAACACCGATTCCTTTTGGGCCATGAAATTTGTGTGCCGATAACGACAGCATATCTATATTCTGCTCTCTCACATTGATAGGAAGATGGCCTGCCGCCTGCACAGCATCAGTATGAAAGAGCACTCCTCTCTCCCGGCAAACAGCGCCGATCTCTCTGACTGGCTGTATTGTACCGATTTCGTTATTGGCATACATAATCGTAACCAGACATGTATCTTCACGAATTGCCTCCGCTACCTGTCCGGGCAGAACGATACCATTCTCATGAACATCCAGCAGAGTGATCTCAAACCCCTCCTTTTCCAGTCGGTTTAGGGTATGCAGGACAGCATGGTGTTCAAAGGTTGTGGATATAATATGCTTCTTTCCTTTTTTCCCGCCTATACGTGCAGCAGAAATAATTGCCTGATTATCCGCTTCACTGCCTCCGGAGGTGAAAGTGATTTCTCTCGCCTCACACCCAAGGAGTCTGGCAATGCGTTCACGTGCCCCTACAAGTGCCTCGCTGGCTTTCTGACCAGCCGAATGAAGACTTGACGGATTACCATAAATACCGTCCATATATGGCAACATAGCATTGATCGCTGATTTGCTCATTTTTGTTGTTGCTGCATTATCAAGATATACCTGCATTTTTTATTCTCCTTCAAAGAATATATTAAACCTATCAGTTTTATAGGCTTAATTATAACACCTTTTTTCAGCTCTGTCAAGACCTATTGTGAAAACAATTATGGACTTATCTGAAAGAATAAGTCTTTCAAAGCCTTTTAATAATTTTTCAGAATTTACGAAATTATTTTCTTCAAAACTTCATTCGCCAGCGCCTTATGTCCGTTTTCATCAAGGTGTTCTCTATCTGCATCACCTGGACCGGCAAACTCAGATGCATCCAGAAAGTGAACTTTTTCTTTTATGCTTATCTCCCGATAAACAGACGAAAGACCTTTTGAAATCTCTATGGATCTATCCGAAAATTCTTTATCATACTTCCATATTTCCTGACCAAGATGAATAGGTGAAATAATCAGAATTTCACTTTTGGCTGAATATGTCTTAACCTGTCTGATAAGCCGCTCAATGCCTTTTCCGATTATTTCCGCTGATGAATTGTATATTGTTTTGCAGTCATTAGTACCCAGCATGATAATCGTATAATCCAAAGGGGCATGCGTCTCAAGAATTGCAGGCAGAAGTTTTACCCCACACCTTCCTTCACGAAGCGGATCATCAAATATGGTTGTTCTTCCGCACAACCCTTCTTCAGCAATATGATAATCCTCAAATCCCAGTTCCCTGCTTAAAATACTTGTCCAGCGAACTCCAAAAGGATATCTCATATTTGTTCCTGGTATGAGTCCGTATGTATTTGAATCACCAAAGCAAAGTATATTTTTCATAACCCGATCTCCCCCTCTTTTCCTGATTTTTTAAAAATATTCCTAATGTTTTTTATCAAACTTTACAGCAATAGCATCTCCTGTAAGCTGTATAATCTGAACGATTAAAACGAGTAAAAAAACACATACTACCATGATGTCTGTCTGAAAACGCTGATATCCATACCTGTAAGCAAGATCTCCTAAACCACCGCCACCGACAAGCCCGGCCATTGCAGAAAATCCAAGTACCGATATTGCTGTAACTGTTATATTTTTTATTATTGAAGGCATAGCTTCAGGTATAAGAACCCCAAAAAGAATCTTTGTATTGTTTGCAAGTGCCCTTGCAATTGAAACACGCTGTTTCTGTCCGCCGGAAAGCTTTGACGGATATGTATCTGCTTTGTCACTAAGCTTAACAAATTCAAGTAATTCCGTTATTCTTTCCTTTATTTTATTTTTCGGCCAGCCGGCAACCTTAAGAACAAATTCAATGTTCTGATATACTGTTTTATTTTTAGCAAGATTAAAATGCTGAAATATCATTCCTATATTCTGCCTTAACGTTTTTAAATCTGAACCCTTAAGATTATTTATTGTCCTTCCGTCAACAGCAACATTTCCTTCTGATACAGTCTGGAGCTGATTTATCGTACGCAGAAGTGTACTTTTACCTGCTCCGCTTCCTCCCACTATTCCAAATACATCTCCGTAATCAATCTGAAAAGATACATTATTTACAGCCTCAACGACTTTCTTGTTTTGTCTGAATTTCACACTTACATTTTCAAACGCAATCATTTATATCATTCCTATCTGTTTAGTATGTATATATTTTATCATTCTTTGCTTATGCTGTCCAATATATGAATTTTATTATCAGCAATAGAAAAAAATTATACGTCATAGTTTAAGATAAATAAACAATTCCTGACCTCATCTTCCAGCCCATGATATTTCTTTCATATCTCCGTACATAAAATGACCTTTTCATTCCATGTAATAATGCATGGAACGAAAAGGTCATTTACCATATTCATATATTATAGTCGAGCTTTCTCTCGTCAATTATTCTTCTTGACTTATGCTCTGAACGCGTATCGAGTCCTCCGTCAGGATGAACAACCACATTTGCAGGTTTAACGCCAATTCTTGCCTTAAGAGCATCGGAAACTCTCTGAGCAACTTCTTCATCAGAAGCCTTGTTGTCAGCGTTCTTTTCTATTTCAACTGAATATTTGCATGTGAAGTCCTTTTCAAATACGCGGATGAGATATTCACCTGTTATGCCGTCAAGGTTACGGATAACTGCTTCGATATCACTTGGGAATACATTAACAGCTGAAACAATGAACATGTCGTCCTTTCTGCCATTGATGTAAATTCTGCCATGTGTTCTGCCGCATTTGCATGGAGTCTGGTCAATACGTCCGATATCACCTGTTCTGAAACGAATGAGTGGTCTTGCATGCTTGCGGAGTGTTGTGAATACAAGCTCACCCACCTCACCAGGAGGGAGAATCTCACCAGTATGAATATCTACTGTTTCAACAAGAATGTGGTTTTCTGCAATGTGAAGTCCGTCGTGATATTCGCAGTGTGCTGCACATGCACCGAATATATCTGAAAGTCCGTAGAAGTCATAAACTTCCGCACCCCAGAGATCTTCAATAGCCTTTCTTGTTGCTCCGATTGAACCGCCAAGTTCACCGGCAACAATAATCTTCCTGATTGAAAGATCCTTCTTAGGATCAATGCCGGCCTTCTTTGCCTTTTCACCAAGCTGCCAAGCGTATGAAGGGCTTGTCCAGATTATAGTCGGCTGATATGTTTTAAGTATAAAGAGAAGTCTTTCACTCGGAAGTGTGCCGCCCCAGATACATAACGCACCCAGATTCTGTGCACCGATTACATCAGGTCCGCCGACATAAAGTGAGAAGTTAAGTGCATGAACATATCTGTCGTTCGGTCTCATTCCAATCTGCCAGAACCAGCGGCTTTCCGTATCCTGAAATTCATCAAAGTCCTTCTTTGTAAACGGACTCATTGTCGGAACACCAGTTGAACCTGATGATGTCGAAATAAACACAACATCTTCTTCCGGAACTGCTGCAAGTTCACCTAAAAATGAACCTACCCCCTGTGTGTCACGCTGTGTTGTCTTATTAATGAACGGAAATTTCTGAATATCTGCAAGTGTTTTAATATCTTCAGGTTTTACTCCTGCTTCATCAAAAGAACGCTTATAGTATGGTGCGTTATCATACGCAAATTTTACTATCTCCTTCAGATCTTCAAGCTGTTTCTTTTCAAGTTCTTCACGAGGCATTGTTTCAAGCGCCTCATCCCAGTATTTATTATCAGGATTCTTTTTAACCATATTACTCATTTTCTATTACCTCCATTTTTACTTTTCAGCCTCTCTGCTGTTCTGTATATATTATAACACGACTATTCCTATCTGTCTAATATGCTTTAATGATAACGGGTAATAGATTATTAATATAACACTACAGTTATAAGTATATGCCTTTTCAGCAAAATCGGATTGAACGCAAAATTCTTTTTGCATTCACTCTGACACAGCCATTTCTCAGACAATCCCCAGATATGATTTTAATTTTTCTATATATTTTTTTCCGACATCACTTATTATCGTATTTTTTCTTGTGATATAACCTATTTCCATTATATCAGTGGCATCTTCAATAGGTATGGCCACATAGTCAAAACCATTAAGTTCATCACATATTATTCCGGAACAGAAAGTATAGCCGTCAAGTCCTCTCATAAGATTAAGCATTGTGCTTCTGTCTGATGCCTTAATAACTCTTGAAAATTCACTTGTATCAATTATTTCTTCAGCGAAATAAAACGAACTTTTATCGCCCTGTTCAAAAGTCAGACACGGGTATTTTTTCAGTTCATCTATACTTACAGTTTTTTTGTCAGCAAGCGGATGTCCTTTCCATAGGTATGCAAAAATATCACAGTCAATAAGATGATGAAATTCAAGATGATTTGAATCAAGCATTTTCGTTATAACCTGTCGGTTAAAATTACTGAGATAAATTATACCTATCTCGCTTTTAAGTGAACTTACATCATTTATTACCTCAGAGGTTTTTGTTTCACGAATGGCGAATTCATACTCATAAGTATTAAACGTCTTAACCATTTCCACAAAAGCCTGCACCGCAAATGAGTAATGCTGCGATGAAACTCCGAATTTTTTCTTTAATCCGCCTCCGATATATTTTTCATACAGGTTTTCGTACTGATGATAAAGCTGTCTTGCATATGAAATAAACTCAGAACCGTCTGCAGTAAGGGTAATACCTCTTGCGCCACGATTAAAAATAGTTATTCCTATTTCCTTTTCAAGCTCCTTTATTGAGGCCGTAAGAGAAGGCTGGGCAACATATAACTGCTCAGCCGCTTTATTCATCGAACCTACATCACTTATAGTGATAGCAAAATTAATCTGCTGTAATGTCATAAGTTCACTTCCTTGATATTATTTTCTTTCTTATATCTGATAATCTGTTAAGAGCTTCATTAAGAGTTTCATTCTTTTTGGCAAAATGCAGTCTGATATATCTGTTTTCATTTTCTCTGAAAAAGCTTGAACCCGGTACTGCTCCGACACCTGCATCCCTCGCAAGAACTTCACAGAATTCAACATCACTTTCATAACCAAATTCTGAAATATCAAGTAAAATGTAATATGCCCCCTCCGGAACAGTATGCGGGATTTTTATGTCATCAAGACCTTTAAGAAACAAATCGCGTTTTTCAGTATATTTTTTCTGTAAATCTATGTAATAATCATCCCCAAAATTCAAACCTGTAACCGCTGCTTCCTGCAATGGTGCAGCCGCACCCACAGTAAGAAAATCATGTACTTTTTTTACAGTATTAATAATATCCGGTGAGGCTATTACATATCCAAGGCGCCAGCCTGTTATTGAATATGTCTTTGAAAGCGAGCCGCACTGAATTGTTCTTTCCCACATTCCAGGAAGTGCTGCAATATATGTATGGACATTCGGTGCATATAAAATATGTTCATAAACCTCATCTGTAATAACAAATGTATCATATTTTTTTGCAAGATCCGCTATAATTTCCAGTTCTTTTCTGGTAAATACTTTTCCGCAAGGATTGGATGGATTGCAGACTATTATAGCTTTTGGCTTTTGTCTGAATGCGTCTTCAAGTACATCAGCATCAAAATTAAATGCAGGTGGAATAAGCGGAACATATATCGGATCTGCACCGGAAAGAATAGTATCAGCACCATAATTTTCATAAAACGGTGAAAAAACTATTACTTTATCCCCGGGATTAGTAACACTCATCATGGCTGCCATCATCGCTTCCGTACTCCCGCAGGTAACGACTATTTCGCCATTCGGATCTACTTTTCTTCCTGAAAAATGTTCGTATTTTTTTGCCAGTGCTTCACGAAAATTCTGAGCTCCCCATGTTATTGAATACTGATGAAAATCCTCTCTTGTGACTTCAGCAAGTCGGTTCAGTATTTCCCCTGGAGGTTCAAAGTCAGGAAATCCCTGTGAAAGATTTACTGCACCGTATTGGTTTGAAATTCTTGTCATTCTTCTTATAACAGAATCTGTAAAATTCGCTGTTCTAACTGATAATTCCGGCATAACTATCTCCATTCCTTTCTTAGATAATTTAATGATAACATAATTCATGCTGTATGTCCAATATTTTAATACAATATTTAGTTATAGTTTTGTCCTATACCTCATCATTTATAGAGTCCTGTACTGAAGTATCTGTCTCCTCTGTCGGGAAATACGGTAACGATATTTCCGCTTTCAATGGTTTCTGCGAACTTAATAACAGCTGCCATAGCAGCGCCCGAAGATGAACCATAAAATCATATGCAAGGTAATCATCAAAAACCTTTTCTCTTACATAATTCGAATGCCACGCTCTTACAAATGCACAAAGCTTAGCAGTTATACTTTCCCGATTTTCAACCATAATCTTACTCCTTAAATAAAATAAGGACACAGAAAATTATCTGCATCCTTATTATAAAATATAGCACCTCTTATATGTCAGCTATATTGCTATAAAAATGCTGTTCTTATAAACTTCTGATTTTAAATCATCACAGTTGCAACATATCATATCCATTCTTGTCATTGTAAAAACAGCTCCTTTTCAGATTATTATTCAAACATTGGTGTAGAAAGATATCTTTCTCCGGTATCAGGAAGAAGTACAACAATAGTCTTTCCCTTATTCTCAGGACGCTTTGCAAGTTCAACAGCAGCCCATACTGCCGCCCCTGATGAAATACCAACAAGCACACCTTCGGTTCTTGCTATCTTTTTTCCGGTTTCAAAAGCGTCTTCGTTTGCAACAGTTATTACCTCATCATAAATATCTGTATTCAAAGTTTCAGGTACAAACCCTGCACCGATACCCTGTATCTTATGAGCTCCTGCAACGCCTTCCGAAAGTACAGGAGAACTTTTAGGTTCAACTGCCACTACTTTAATATCAGGGTTCTTTGATTTAAGATAAGAACCTGTTCCGCTGACAGTACCGCCTGTTCCGACGCCTGCAACAAAAATATCAACTTTTCCGTCTGTATCATTCCATATTTCAACACCAGTTGTTTTTTCATGTGCAGCCGGATTCGCCGGATTAGTAAACTGTGACGGAATAAAACTATTCGGAATCTCTTTGGCAAGCTCTTCCGCCTTTGCAATCGCACCCTTCATCCCTTTTGAACCTTCTGTCAATACAAGTTCTGCACCGTATGCCTTCATAAGATTTCTTCTCTCAATGCTCATTGTTTCAGGCATAGCAATAATTATTCTATATCCCCTTGACGCTGCAACAGACGCAAGACCAATACCTGTATTACCGCTTGTCGGTTCAATAATAACACTTCCCTTTTTCAGAAGCCCCTTTGCCTCAGCATCGTCAATCATTGCTTTTGCAATTCTGTCCTTAACAGAACCGGCAGGATTAAAATATTCAAGTTTTGCCAGAACAGTTGCCTGCAAACTTTCATCTTCTTCGATATTTGAGAGTTCAAGAAGTGGCGTATTACCGATAAGATCAGTTATTTTTTTGTAAGTTTTCATTTGATTTTCCTCCGTAATATAATTATTAAATGTATTTCTTATTATTCCTATGTATTTGATATGTTTTAGCTTATGTATGCATTATACCATGTGTTTATTATTTTGTCAAATACATTAAACTGATTATTAGTAATAGATTAAAGCTATAACTCTGTGCTGCATAAATTATTAATCTGATATTCACAGCCAGAATAATTCTGCGCAGAACGAATTGTCATGATTTTACATATCATCAAGCTGATTTTTTATAACGCTATACTATAGTGTTATTTTTATGCAAGCCTGTTGTATAGGTTACACCTATTATCCGCAATAAATTTAATGTATTGGACAAAACTCATATTCATTGCTATAATATAACTTGATCCGGATATTGACGCCTCAAAAGCTAAAATTGATGATATATCCGAAAATCCTAAAAATTTCAAATTCAAAGAAGTAAACGCTGAAGTTTTGCCGGGTATTCTCGACAGCGTAGGATTTGCAATAATAAATGGCAATTATGCTATTGGGGCAGGATTAAAGCTTGATGAGGCGGTTTACAATGAAAAACTTGCAGAAGGTTATTATAACGTTATAGCTGTAAGAAGCGAAGACGCCGATTCGCAGTTTGCAAAAGATATCACATCAATTGTTCATTCAGATAAATTCAGAAGTGTTATTGAGGATAATTCAAAACAGTATTCGGCATTTGCAAGACCATCAGATTATGATAAGTAATAATAACTGTCAGCATGATATATTTTGAACTTAGTTTAGTAAAAACAAAAGAAATTTCAGAAAATCATGATACAAAACCAGCTAGATACCTTTCAAAAAAGTATCTGGCTGGTTAGTTTTATATCATTCTGTACATGTCATTAAAATGAATTTCGTAAACTCTGTAATGTATCAAAAATTTATTACGAACTTATCTTTACAAGCGAAACATTTGATAATGTAATATTGTAATAGTCCATTCCGCCCACATCAAATGTCAGCATGCACTTGTCATCAGCCTTTTTCATAACAAATGTTTCTTCAAACTGTACTTTCTCCGTTCCGGCTGACACTGTCCTTTCAAAATATTTTTCTTCACTGCCTCCGTCGTTCATGACAGACACAGGAATATCTGTATCCTTTCCTGCAACAATTTCAAACTTAAGTCTGTATGTTCCGGCGGTAAGAGGTATCCCTGAAATATATGCTCTTACGTCAGACTTTTCCTTTCCGCCGCAGACCATATTAACCCAGTAACTTTTGTCGTATCCCAGATAATCAGAAGCACCTGCTCCGGCTTCTTCATTTATCTGTATGCCATATTTTCCGTCTTCAGCTGCATCAAGACCTATCTTGTCTGACTCCATGCCAAGTACTCCGCATATTTTATCAGCAAGTACATAAGCACTCATCTGTTGTGTAACAGCTGAAGGATGCCAGTCGGCTCCATAACCATTTGCCGGATTCTGAACTGCTGACAGATAGCACATTATTTTTTCATCAACTGACTCTCTGAATTTCATAACGGCGTTTTCTATCGCCGGATATATTTCTTCACATCCCATTGTTCCTACTGTACATATAATATATGCATCAGGATTATTTTCTCTTATCACTTTAAGAAAATCAATATAACCCTTTTCAAACTCCGGCAGACGCGTTTCAGGATCATTTCTTACATACGTATCATCATTTGTTCCAAGATTAACTACTATCACATCATTGTGATGATTTTTAAAATCCCACGGCTTTGCATAATCAGAAAGTTTTGCTACGTCAGTATAGTAATCAGGTACAAGACTTCCTGTCTCCTTTTCATTTCCTGATGAATATCCTGAGATTATACCATGTCCGCTGTACGAAACCGCACTATAGTCTGCATCAAGTTTCTGAGCAGTCAGGTATGCATATGACTTCATAAAGTTTTCTGTTGAAGTCATAAACGGATCTGAGCTGGATTTACCTTCGACGCCATATGCACAGGTTATAGAATCACCTATAAATTCTATACTGAGTTTTTTTGGTGGCACAGGGACAATCGGGGATTTTGAAGACGACATGGTTTTAATAGTTTTTACGCCTATGGCACCGTTATTGGCTTCAGAAAGATGAATTATCTTAACCCGTACTGTTTTCTGTGATTTTTCTTTCAGCAGTACAATTTCCTTCTCAGGGGTATCCATAAGTGAATCTTCTATTAGTTTGTCATCAACATAAACTGCATATCGCGGACGATATCTTTCTTCCGCTTTAATTGCTGAATCGCCGGCGAGGACTACTGTTGCCTCTGAGGCAGTAAGGTCAAACTCAGCTGCTGATCCGCTATGTACCAGCCAGGTAACATCAGAATCATCATACGTTCTTCCGGTGAGTTTAACATTTTCATCAACGGCCCTGAATGTTCGGCTGATAACTTCACCTGTTTCTTCTTTTTCAATAAGTGCATTTTTCAGTTCTATCATATCCAGTATATTGAGTTTTCCGTCTCCGTTCACATCATCTTCAGCTGAAGTGCTATTTATTCCATGAAGTGTATCTGTCAGATGTTTAAAATCTTTTTCATCTGTTTTTCCGTTTTTATCCGGATCATAAAGTGCACTCACCGTTGTACCAAACACACCAAACGCAGCTGCAACTGAAACAGCTGAAGAAAAATACTTTGAAATTTTCATTTTTTTAAAATCCTCCTTAAAATAATCTGCTAAAAATCCGGGAATAATATATTTACGACTTTATGCGCGTCTGATTCTATAGTTATATTATAAATTATTTAATATATTTTTTCAAGTTTTATGTGCGTTTCAACCCATTAATAAAGAGAAAAAAATAAAATCAAAAAAAAATAATTTTTTTTTAAAAAAAGTGTTGACAAACGATTTACTTTAGTGTATAATAAAGAAGCTGTCAGATGAGACACGAAAAACAACGAGGCGTAACTCAGTTTGGTAGAGTGCTTGGTTTGGGACCAAGATGCCGCAGGTTCGACTCCTGTCGCCTCGATTGAATGCTGGTGTAGCTCAGTTGGTAGAGCAGCTGATTTGTAATCAGCAGGTCAGGGGTTCAAGTCCGTTCACCAGCTTTCGGTTTAGGTTGTTTGTTTTGTTTGTCAGAGTCAATTTGAAGATTAGTTCTTTAAAGCTGTGCTGGTGTAGCTCAGTTGGTAGAGCAGCTGATTTGTAATCAGCAGGTCAGGGGTTCAAGTCCGTTCACCAGCTTCAAACATAATATGGGAGAGTTCCCGAGTGGCCAAAGGGGGCAGACTGTAAATCTGTTGCTTCTAGCTTCGATGGTTCGAATCCATCCTCTCCCACCAATGATTTCCTACATTTTTTAATGTAGGAAATTTTTTATGCACATTTTTTTTAGCAATATAATCATTACTTTCAAAATCAAATTAATTTTTATAGCAACCTTCACTAAGAAACTGTTTGTTTTTTAGTCAAGCATACCAAATCGTCATTTATTCAGGAGGATTTATTTATGGTAAGAAACGACTTAAGAAATATCGCTATTATTGCCCACGTTGACCACGGCAAAACAACACTCGTTGACGAGATGCTCAAACAGGGCGGTGCATTCAGAGAAAACCAGTCTGTTTCAGAAAGAGTAATGGACAGCAACGATCTGGAAAAAGAACGTGGTATCACTATCCTCGCAAAGAACACATCAGTATGCTACAACGGAACAAAGATTAATATTATCGATACACCTGGACATGCTGACTTCGGCGGTGAGGTTGAACGTGTACTAAATATGGTAGACGGCGTTCTCCTCCTTGTAGACGCTGCAGAAGGTCCTATGCCTCAGACACGTTTTGTTCTCTCAAAAGCTCTCGAAATGGGGCACAAGATTATTATCGTTGTAAACAAGATAGACAAGCCGGATGCAAGACTTGACGAAATAGGCGATGAAGTACTTGAACTTCTCATTGACCTTGACGCTAACGACGAACAGCTTGAGAGCCCTATCCTCTTCTGTTCCGGAAGAAGCGGCACAGCTTCCCTCAGCCAGTATGAACCGGGCAAAGACCTCACACCGCTTTTTGATACTATTATTAATTATATATCTGCACCTGAAGGCGATGAAACTTCACCTCTTCAGATGCTCATTTCTTCAATCGACTACAACGAATATGTGGGTCGTATCGGTATCGGACGTATCAAGAGCGGCTCTGTAAAGGTTGGTCAGAACGTTACAATCGGTGACTGTTTTGACTCAAAGAAACCTTATAATTCAAAAGTTGTCAGTGTACTTCAGATTCAGGAACTTCAGAGAGTACCTGTGCAGGAAGCTACCGTAGGCGATATCGTATGGATAAGCGGTATAGAAAACATCACTATCGGCGATACTGTATGTGACGCTCAGTCAGAGTTTCAGGCACTCCCGGTTGCCAAGATAAGCGAACCAACCGTAGAAATGACATTTGCTGTAAATGACAGTCCGTTTGCAGGTAAGGAAGGTAAATTTGTAACATCACGTCAGCTCCGTGAGAGACTCTTCAAGGAACTCCTTAAAGACGTTTCACTCAGAGTTACAGAAACAGATAACACAGATTCATTCTCAGTTTGCGGCCGAGGCGAAATGCACCTTTCAATTCTCATTGAAAACATGCGTCGTGAAGGCTATGAACTCTCCGTTTCAACTCCAAGAGTTCTCTATAAGGAAATAGACGGTCAGAAATGTGAACCAATGGAACTCCTCGTTGTCGATGTACCGGAAGACTGCGTTGGTTCTGTAATGGAAAAGATGGGCACACGAAAGGCAGAGATGCTTACAATGCATCCTCAGGGAAGCAGAATGCGTCTTGAATTCTCAGTTCCTGCCCGCGGACTCTTTGGCTACAAGAGTGAATTTCTTACCGACACAAAGGGCGAAGGTATCATGAGCAGCGTATTTAACGGATATGAACCTTACAAGGGCGATATTCCTAGAAGAAAGACCGGCTCACTCATCTCATTTGAAACAGGTGAAGCTGTAACGTACGGTCTTTACAACGCACAGGAAAGAGGTTCACTCTTCATTGGTGCCGGCACTCCGGTTTATGAAGGTATGATCGTTGGCGTTTCTCCAAAGGCTGAAGACCTCGTAGTTAATGTCTGCAAGAAAAAACATCTTTCAAACACACGTGCAAGCGGAAGCGACGACGCACTCAGACTTATTCCGCCAAGAAAACTCAGTCTTGAGGAAAGTCTGGAATTTCTCGCTGATGACGAGCTTCTCGAAATCACACCTAAGAACATCCGTATCAGAAAGAGAATTCTCTCTAACCAGATGCGTGCAAAATCAAAAGCTAAAAACTGATAAACAAGTAAAAAATCCGTTTCCTGAAAAGAGACGGATTTTTCCAGCAAAAAACCAAATCCGAAAATGAACATACGGATCTGGTTTTTTGCTTTTTTATTATATTTTAGTCAGAATCAGCTTAGAGTTCGCTGGCAAGTTTAATAATCGCCTCTGCACACATATCTATTCCAATCTTTGCGCTATTCAGACACAAGTCGTAATTATCCTTAGCTCCCCACTTCTGTCCTGTATTGAGGTTATAGTAGGTTGATCTCTTTTTATCATGTTTTCTGAGAGAAGTATAAACATTTTCCGGTTTTTCGCCGTATTCTTCAACTGCTCTCCTGGCACGCGATTCGGAGTCAGCATATATAAATACATTAAACACATCATCACGTATCTCTTTGAGAATGCTGTCAGCACATCTTCCGACTATAACACATGGACCCTGCTGAGCAAGAGTTTTTATTACTTCTCTCTCCTCTATAAATATCCTGTCATTAAGAGGAAGTGCAGTAGCTGCACTAAGATTGCTCATAAGCGACATACTGTATAAAAGACTGCTTGCTGCTGTTTCGTCTGCAAACTTTACATCATCTGCTGACATTTCAAGCTTTTCTGCAGCCATATGAAGAATTTCTTTGTTATAAAACGGTATTCCCAATTTCTCAGAAATAAGCTTCCCAACAGCCCTTCCACCGCTGGCATATTCTCTTCCGATTGTTATGATATTTATTTTTCCCATAATCACTTTGACCTCCTTATCCGATAACATATGTTTATTATAGTATATATTCACCATTTTGTCAACACATATTCGTGAATTTATATTTATTTTTTATAAGATAATCAAAAATCAGATTGTTATACGACGCTGAGATCTGAGTACAGACAAAAAATTTTTTCATAAAAGTTTTTCCCCCTGTAAGGGCACTGGTTCCCTGTATAATAAAATTCAAAGAGGGAACAGAAGTTCCCTTCAGAATGATTTTACTTAAGGAGGAATTTTAACATGAATATGGAATTGTTCAGAAAAGCAAAAGCACTCATGAGGGAGGATCTCGAAGAAGAGTATGGTGAAAACTACGGTTACGTTATGGAATTAATCAAGGAGGAAATCGCACGTGACGGTGGAGAAGTCCACAAGACTGCAGGCGACCTTATCAAGATGGTCTATGATGTATATTTTGAGGAAATTTCATATTGCAATCCGGACGAAATAGCCGAAGAGCTCGACATTCCTATGGAAGAGTTCGAAGAACTCCTTTCTACCCACTGGGAAGAATTTGAAATTAATGTTACGAAGGTGAATGAACCATGACTTCGGGAAAAAATTATGCTGCGGTCATTGACCGCAGTATCGGTTCAGTATATCAGACAGGTGTTGCGAACAAAATTCTCCAGTATGCAACACTCCTGAGAAACTCCTCGGATCTCTCAAGGGCAAGAAGATGGGGAAGTGAGCTGCTCCAGAACAGCAGAGATGCCGCATATGCCGATATCCCGGTAAGTGTAAAAATACTGCTTACTGAAAACTATCTGTCTTTTTCACACAATGGGAGACCATTCAGAGTTTCTGACGTACTTTCCATCATAAATCAGGTTTCATCAAAATCAGATGACGGCACTACAGTCGGGAAGTTCGGAACAGGATTCATGACTACCCTTCAGCTGAGCGAAAACATAAGACTTCGCTCAGTACTTTCCGACTGCGGTCTTCCGTACAAACCGTTTTCCATCACACTGGACAGGCGAGGTCAGACAAAGGAAGAAATATTTGCTGAAATAGAAAAAACCACAGCAGAGCTCAGGCTTGTGGACGAAGCCGAATCGGTTAATGATTTTGACAAGTCTGCATTTAACACAGAATTTAGATTCCATTCTTCAGTAGTAATATTATAGTTAGGAGCAATATATTCAAAGATTTC
>JAEDJV010000155.1 GCA_016296165.1 Oscillospiraceae bacterium
CTGAAGAGGAAAGATTAGAACGGGAGAAAAATCTTCAGATTATCAGAGGATATCGTCCGATAGAATATGCTTACAAAACCGCTTGCAGATAAAACAAGGAAACTTAAAGAAACACCGGAAGGAGTTGATACTATGTGCAAAGCTATTGAAGAAAACAACAAGAGAATACTGAAAAATAAGCAAATCGAAATTGCATTAAATCTTATTCAAATGGGATTAGGTACTTACAGTGACATTGCCAAAGCTACCAGTCTTTCTTTAGAGGAAGTTGAAAAGCTTGCTGAAACTAAGAATCATACAGCTTAATTATATTCCACGATACGTAAAATATTATTAAGCATATATGCATTGAAGTTAAGTATCAGGAGATGAAGGATAAAATTGGTTAACAAGTAATCTCTCTGTCAAAGGTGTCATTACTAATGACGGTGGCAGCTACCTGATAGTATTCTGTTTCTCCTTTGTGGAATGATTGTTTTCGGGATATTTCGAATTTTTTGAAAAATAGACGGAGGGTTGCTGTGAGAAAAGTATTTATGATTTTTATAATCATTCTTATTATGTTTACCGGATGTGAAAGAGAGGATTCTATGAAAAATACTGAGAAACAGCCGGACTTTCGGCAAATTTCAATGCAGGAAGGTCTGGAACTTATGGAAAATGATTCAGACTACATTATTCTGGATGTCAGAAGGACAGATGAGTTTGAAGAAGGACATATTCCGGGTGCGGTCAATATTCCAAATGAAACAATAGGAACAGAAGAGATTGAACAGTTGCCGGATAAGAATCAGACAATATACGTGTATTGCCGAAGCGGAAACAGAAGTAAGCAGGCTTCAAAAAAACTGGCGGAACTGGGTTATACAAACGTTGTCGAATTTGGAGGAATAATTGATTATTCCGGAGAAATTGAGAAGGGTACGTAAATCGGAATTTGAGAAAGGAAATCTCAGGGATATTGCCGATCAAATTTGATTATTTTCTGAATTAAGAGTATATGCAGTTTTAACTGCACTTTACTTCTTCCCGCAAAAATCATATAATACAAAACCGATCCTTACATTAATGCAGGGATCGGTCTTTTTTTTACCATTTAACCTTAACAGCCAGCAGAATTATGTTTTCAAAAAAAGTGTTGACAAATGATTTTTTTATTGATATACTGTATATATAAAGATATATACAGTATATCGTTAAGGAGATTTTCATGAAAATAATAATCAAAAACAAATCAGAGCTGCCTATATACGAACAGATTGAGCAGCAGATGAAAACACAGATACTTGAGGGTAAGATTGCTGAAAATGAACAGCTTCCTTCTGTTCGGCAGCTGGCAAAGGATCTTAAAATCAGTGTCATCACAACAACAAGAGCATACAATGATCTTGCAGAAGAGGGATTTATCGTTTCTGTGGCCGGCAAGGGATACTTTGCTGCAGCAAGAGACAATGAACTTATGCGTGAACGTATGCTTTACGAAATGGAAGACGGTCTTGAAAAAGCTGTTACAAATGGCCGTAATGCCGGACTTTCAGATGAAGAAATAGTAGACGCACTCAGAAAATTTATGGAGGAATAGCATGGAGAACATTCTTGAAATCAGCGGACTCTGCAAAAGCTATAATGATTTTGCACTGAAAAATATAAGCTTTTCAATCCCCAAAGGATATATTATGGGATTTGTAGGACAGAACGGTTCGGGAAAGACAACAACAATCCGTTCGATACTTAATATGGCAAATATCGACAGCGGTAAAATAAGCGTTTTTGGCCTCGACAGTATAAAAGATTCAGTTGAAATCAAGGAACGTCTTGGCGTTGTTTTTGATCAGCTTTATTTTGCTGAACATCTGAATGTAAGACAGATTGAAAGCCAGATCAGTCCGTTTTACAGAGAGTGGAACAGTGAGCAGTTTTCAAAATACCTTAAAGAATTTGAACTTCCTGAAAATAAATCTGTAGGGGATTTCTCAAAAGGCATGAAGATGAAGTTTATGATTGCAGTGGCTCTCTCCCACAATGCTGAACTCATCATTCTTGATGAACCTACCAGCGGACTTGACCCGGTTGCAAGAGATGAACTTCTTGATATTCTTGCTGAGTATATTACTGATGAAAACAGGGGAGTGCTTTTTTCAACTCATATTACAGCTGACGTTGAGCGCATAGCAGACTATATAACTGTTCTTCATAACGGCAGCGTCTGGTTTACCGGTGAAAAGGATGAACTTGCTGAAAAATATGCTGTTATTAAAGGTGATGAAAATGATATTCCTGAAAAGATAAAGGATAAGTTAATTGGTTTCCATGCATATAAAAACGGATTTGATGCATTGATTGAAACTGATGTTTTAAGTTGTCTTCCTGATAGTATTGAAGCTGAAAAAGCAAGCATTGATGAGATACTTGTTTACATAGCAAAGGAGGCTAAATATGCGGGAAATTCTTAAGCTCGTCCATATGGATTATATTTGTGCAAAACCGATTGGGCTCATTTTTTACATAATCGCGTCATTTATGTTTAGTATTTTAGCCTTGATGTTTGGTCCGATTGTGTCCTCTTTTGTTATATTTACTTCAATGAGCATGGTGTTTCCGATACAAGTACTGGAAACTAAAAATGATTTCGGAAAACTGTATGGGATACTTCCAGCAGACAGAAAAAATATAACTATTGCCAGATTCATATATTTTTTTGCATGTTTTTTTGTGTCTGAGATGATAAGTATTATTGTATCAGTTTTGAGTTTTTTTATTAAACTATACAGGATTTTTCCAGATACAACACAAGGCTTTATGATGTTTGTGGAAGATAATTTTGAAAAGCCGAATTATCCTCTGTGTTTTGAAATATTAGCTATAGTATTTGCGGTGTTCTGTATCTTTTTTTTATACATAGAAATGATGGGACAGATTTTCGGAAGGGAAAAAGAATTCAAAATAATAATGATAACACTTATGGTATTGTTTTTTTCAGGTCTTCTTTTCTTTAAACTGTCAGATAGTATTTTTTCACTGCCTGAAACAATACCTGGTGCATTACTTTTTATGATTGTACTTAATATTATAGTGTTTGGAGTATGTATAATTTTCAGTAAAGTAACTGCGAAAAAAATAATTGTTCGTGAATTGTAAGGAGGAGACCATGGAGAAAATCAGAAATATAATACACGCAGACCTTATCACAATGAAGGGCGGGGGAAAGGGATTTATACTCGCAAGTGTTTTTGCAGTGTATTTAATTGTATTTTTAGTTACTCCACTATACGGATGTCTTGGCATGGCGATACCCATGCTGATTATAACTTCTGCTTTATTTAAAAATGAAATGAAATATCATTCGCAAAGAATGTACTGTGTTTTTCCGGTAAAACGAACGGAACTTGTAAATACAAGATTTATATTTAGTACACTGATATATCTGATATCAGGGATAATAACGTATATTGTAATGCTGATTTCATTCAGGGTAAAGCTGTATTCAGTATTAATGGGAAAGAATTTTGATATAATTAAGCATATTTCTGATTCTTCCGGTGGTATGCTTTCAGAAATAAGTTTGTTTAATCTTGTATTTTTTTCAGCATTTTCATTTGGACTGGGTTTTCTTGGATCAATGATCAGATCCTATTTTAAGAATCCGGAATCAGCTGGTTCAACAATATCAATTCGAACACCGGATAAAAAAGAAATCAGAATGGTATTGCTGGCTTTTGTGCTGATAATATTGGTAATTTTACTTGCAACCGGAGTTATACCGGCAGGAGCGATAATTACAGTTATTTCAGCTATATTTTTAAATCTGGTATCTGCAGCTGACGGAATAATTGCCGGCATAGTATTTTCAGCTGTTGGTTTGCTGATGTTTATCTATAAGTACATCTGCACAATACTTGAATACGGAGACAGGGAACTTTGAGGAGGACGGATACATGAAAAAAATACTGAAGAATTTTACTGCAATGTTCTGTGCTGCTTTCATGATATCATCGGTTTCTGTAGCCTGTGCATATGCTGAGGAGAATACGGAAGTAGTGCTTCCGTCAGGAAAAAGCATAAGTTTTATCGAAAGTGAATTAAGAGATTACAGTAATATGGAGTTTTCCGGCGATGAACCGTCATTTGCATCAGCAGCAGTTGGTGTTTTTCAGGAAGGTGAAATACTATATACAGGATATTTCGGAGAAACAGATATTAAAAACCATATTCCTGCAGACGAAAATTCCGTATATGAATGGGGAAGTATTTCAAAAACTTTTACCTGGATAAGTGTAATGCAGCTCTGGGAAAAGGGAAAGATTGATCTTGAAAAAGACATTCGCGAGTATCTTCCAAAAGGGTTTTTTAATCATCTTTCATACGATGAGCCGATTACCATGCTTAACCTTATGAATCATACAGGAGGCTGGCAGGAAAGTACGGTTCCGATATTTACATCAGATGAAAATAATGTTCTTTCTCTGAAGGATTCATTACAGAATGCTGAGCCGGTTCAGGTATTTAAACCGGGAGAAATTCAGGCATATTCCAATTACGGAGCAGCATTAGCCGGATACATTGTCGAATGTATCAGTGGAATGGATTACTGCGAATATGTACATAAAAATATTCTTGATGTGCTGGAAATGAATCATACGGCAGTTAATCCGACGCACAGTGACAACGAATTTGTATATGAACAGCGTAAAAAAACAAGGGCATACAGCAATATATTATTTGAATTGAATGATATCGGTCAATGCCTTAATTATGTAGAGATTTATCCGGCAGGGGCAGTTACCGGTACACTTAGCGACCTTATGATTTATGCACAGGCTCTGGTTGATGACGATGCTCCGCTTTTTAAAAATCCTGAGACACAGAGGATAATGCTTTCGGGAACATCATTTTACGGTGAATCTGATATCCCGATAAATGCACATGGTTTCTGGTTTACCGAGTACGGAGTAAGGACGTTTGGTCACAGCGGGGCGACAACAGCCGGTCAGGCAAATATGATTATTGATCCCGAATCCAAAACAGGTCTGGCGGTACTTGTAAATCAGCCTTCAGGCAACTGGTTCCTTAACAATACACCTGAATTTGTTTTTGGCAAATTATCCTCTGAAAAATATTCAAACGAAAATCCGCAGCCAGCGAATACAGATAAGAATTATACTATGTCACGTTCGGTACATAAAGGAATGCTGAAATATGTCTCCCTGCTGAGTGCGGTTAATGACAAAATGCTTGGAAAGATAGAAAATACAGGTAACGGAGTATATCAGATAACAGTAGGAGACAGTACAGTAATTTTAGGAAATATAGAATTGCCGGACGGAAAAACCGGATTAAGGAGTGTTTCTGTTGATTATATTCCGGTTCAGAACTATACCTTAAAGCTTTGCCTTCTGACTGTTTATATTCTTATTGCTGTTGTATCCGTATTTTCTCTCCTTATTAATCACAAACTGAAAAAATACGGAAAGTTAAGGTATATCAGCGGGAATGTGCTGACAACTTCGGGTTACTTTGCAGAAATAATTTCTGTAGTACTTTTCTTTTCAACATTTGTT
>JAEDJV010000156.1 GCA_016296165.1 Oscillospiraceae bacterium
GTTGTAATTTCAACACAGCACTCTTCAGCTGTATCACTTGAAGATATCAGAAAAGACATTATGGATGTAGTTATAAAGGAAGTTATTCCTGCAGAACTTCTTGATGAAAATACAAAGTATTATATCAATCCTACCGGAAGATTCGTTATAGGCGGTCCTCAGGGAGACTGCGGTCTTACAGGAAGAAAGATTATCGTAGATACTTACGGCGGATATTCAAGACATGGCGGCGGGGCTTTCTCAGGAAAAGACCCGACGAAGGTTGACCGTTCAGCTGCCTACGCTGCACGTTATGTTGCAAAGAACGTAGTTGCTGCAGGTCTTGCGGACAAGTGTGAAGTTCAGCTTGCATACGCAATCGGTGTTGCAAAGCCTGTATCTGTTCTTGTTGACACATTCGGAACAGGTAAGGTTTCAGAAGAAAAGATATCAGAAGCTATAAGCAAGGTGTTTGACTTAAGACCTGCTGCTATTATTGAAACTCTAAACCTCAGAAAGCCACAGTACAGAAAGCTTGCCGCATACGGACATATGGGACGTGAAGATCTCGGCGTTGCATGGGAAAAGACAGACAAGGCAGAGGCGCTTAAAGAAGCGGTTAAGTAATGTACAGGATTTTCATAGTTGAGGACGATCCGACAATTGCTGAAACTATGAAAAAGCAGATAGAGTGCTGGGGAAATGAAGCATCCTGCGTAACTAACTTTCAGAATGTTATTTCCGAGTTTGCTTCATATGATCCGCACCTTGTGCTTATGGATATTATGCTGCCTTTTTATAACGGTTATCACTGGTGCGCTGAGATCAGGAAAATCTCTGATGTGCCAGTGATATTTGTTTCGTCGGCAGGTGATAATATGAACATAGTAATGGCGATGAATATGGGTGGCGATGATTTTATCACCAAGCCTTTTGATCTCACAGTCCTCACAGCAAAGATAAATGCACTTATGAGAAGAACATATGATATGGGCAGCAGGATATCTTTTCTCGAGCATAACGGCGCAGTTCTGAATCTTGGCGATGCAACGGTTACATATCAGGGGAATAAAACTGAGCTTACTAAAAATGATTTTCTCATACTGAAAACTCTTATGGAGAACAAGGGAAAGACGGTAAGCAGGGATACTCTAATGACAAAGCTGTGGCAGATGGACTGCTATGTTGAGGAAAATACCCTTACGGTAAATGTTACACGTCTGAGAAAAAAACTTGAACAGGCAGGACTGAAGGATTTTATAAAGACTAAGGTCGGGGCAGGGTATATAATAGAATGAGAAATGTATTTGGGCTAATACCGGGATTTATCCGGCAACTGCGTGCTGAAGTATTTTTGTTTCTTTCCTCTGTACTGATTTTTGCAGCGGTATTTTATCTGTACAGTTCAGATATTGATGCCGTACTGTATGCGGCTATGCTTAGCTTTGCTTTATGTACAGCTGTATTTTTCATAAGATTTATAAAGTTTTACAGAATGCACGTAAAGCTTCAGAATATCAGTAAAAATGTATCAGTATTGGTGCATGAACTACCGGAAACGGCAGATACCCTAAGTTCTGACTACACGAAGATAATTTCTGCTCTGGCTGAGCACTACTCTGAAATAGAAAATGAATTTCAGAATCAAAGGACAGAAAGTATTGATTTTTACACAACATGGGTTCATCAGATAAAAACCCCGATAGCTGCTATGAACATGATTCTTCAGTCTGAGGATACCGATGAAAACCGTCTGCTTCAGTCAGAGCTTTTTCGTATAGAACAGTATACAGACATGGTGCTTCAGTATTTCAGGCTTGACAGCAGCACAAACGACCTCGTTATCCGTTCATACCGTGCTGATGAACTGATAAGGGCGGCGATAAGAAAGTATGCTCCTTTGTTTGTAAGAAAACGCATTTCTCTTGTTTGTAACCTTGGTGAAACGGAGATAATAACGGACGAGAAGTGGTTTGTTCTTATTATTGAACAGCTCCTTTCGAATGCTGTCAAGTACACTAATGCCGGAACCGTAACCATTGAATGCAGTGAGGGGATAATCAGCATAAGTGATACCGGAATAGGTATGGCTGCTGAGGATATTCCGCGTATTTTCGAAAAGGGATTTACCGGATATAACGGAAGAGAAGGAAAGAAATCGACCGGACTGGGTCTGTATCTGTGCAGGATGGCCGCCGATAAGCTCGGACTTGATATTCGTGCGGAATCAGAAGCGGGTAAGGGAAGTACATTTTATATTGTTTCAGGCAAAGAAACTGTTATTACAGAATAACCTTACAAAAATGTCACATTAAAGAGCCGGATTGTCACACAAAAAGATGTTGTGACATCCGGCTTTCGTGGTATAATAGGGACACAGAATAAATAAGGAGGACAAACAAATGCTTGAAGTAAAAAATATAGAAAAAATCTACACAACACGTTTCGGAGGAAATCAGGTAAAGGCTCTTTCAAATGTTTCCTTTTCAGTTGAGGACGGAGAATATGTTGCCATAATGGGTGAGTCAGGTTCGGGCAAGACAACTCTTCTGAATATACTTGCTGCACTTGACAAGCCGACTAAAGGTGAGGTGATCTTAGGAGGAAAAAGTCTTGCCAGGATTAAGGAGAAGGAGCTTTCAGCTTTCAGAAGAAATAATCTTGGCTTTGTATTTCAGGACTTTAATCTGTTGGATACATTTTCACTCAGGGACAATATTTTTCTGCCTCTTGTTCTTTCGGGGAAGGGATACAGGGAGATGGAGGAAAAGCTTGAACCACTTGCAAAGATGCTGGGTATAGAGAAACTTCTGGACAAATTTCCTTATGAAGTATCCGGTGGTCAGAAACAGAGAGCTGCGGTTGCAAGAGCCGTTATAACAGATCCGGAACTTATCCTTGCCGACGAACCTACAGGTGCGCTTGATTCAAAGTCTGCAGACAGCCTCCTGAAAATATTTTCGGAACTCAACGCTTCGGGGCAGACGATACTCATGGTTACCCATTCGGTAAAGGCGGCAAGCAATGCGGGGAGAGTGCTTTTTATACGTGACGGCGAAGTATTTCACCAGCTTTACAGAGGAAACAGTACAAATGAGGAAATGTACCGGAAAATTTCTGATACTCTTACTCTTCTTGCACGGGGAGGTGAAGAAAAATGAAATCCTCAATGTATCCTAAGATAGCACTAAGCAATATAAAGAAAAATGCACGTGTCTATATTCCGTATATTATAACATGTATCTTTACAGTTTCCATGTTCAGCATAATGAAATCACTATCTGTAAATGATGATGTAGCTTCAATAAGCAGCTCCGTTTCAGAAGTTCTTGGATTTGGAAATGGAGTAATGGCTGTTTTTTCGTTCATTTTTCTGTTCTATACAAACAGTTTTCTGATGAAGAAGAGAAAGAAGGAGTTCGGACTTTTCAATATTCTCGGAATGGAGAAGAAGCATATTTCACTGATTAGTGCATATGAAAATCTGTTCTGTGCAGCGGTCGGAACCGGCGGAGGACTGGGGATATCATTTCTCCTTGAAAAGTTTATGTATATGCTTCTTGCAAAGATAATAGGTGTTTCAACCGTTCCGAAATATCATTTTTCAACGGAGGCAATCATAAGCACTGCTGTATTTTTTACAGTTCTGTTTGTGTGTATCTTTATTAATTCGGTCAGAATAATATACAGGACAAAGACGATAGAGCTTCTCAAAAGTGATCATTCGGGTGAACGTGAGCCTAAGGCAAGATGGATAATTGCAGTTCTCGGAATCCTGTTTCTTGGTGCAGGTTACTGGCTCGCACTTTCAGTTGAAAATGCGGTTGCGGCAATCACAATGTTCTTTGAAGCTGTACTTCTCGTTATTGCCGGTACATATATGCTTTTTACCGCCGGAAGCATAGCACTTCTGAAAATCCTCAAGAAAAACAAAGGGTATTACTATAAGACGAACCGTTTTATCAGTGTTTCGGGAATGATTTACCGTATGAAGCAGAATGCGGTGGGACTTTCAAATATATGCATTCTCTCCACTATGGTGCTGGTTGTTATTTCAACAACGGTTTCACTCCTTTTCGGAGTGGAGGCGATTGCAAAGAACAATTGTTCGGATGACTTTGTAATATATGCAGACAGTTCGATTGAACGTCTTGAAGAAACAATAAGAGATTTTGCAGCAGAGGAAGAGGTGGAGATAAAAAATCTCCAGAAGTATAATTCACTCACTTTCTCGGGTATCAGGGAGGAAAACAGCATAAGGGTTATTTTTGATAAGAACTTTGATGATTTTTCAAAGATATGTATAATTTCTGCATTTACTGCAGAAGATTACAGAAAAATGACCGGTTTTGACGTTTCACCTGCAGGGAATGAGGTTTATATTTTCTGTAACAGAGGAAAAATAAAAGAAAACAGCCTCAGCATCGGGGACCTGAAGTTCAGCATAAAAGGTGAGATTAAAGAAATAATACGAAACGGAGCTGCTGAAAAAAATGTTGCAGAAACAATTTATCTTGTTGTAAGCGATGATACAGTACTGGAAAAACTTTGTGATATACAGAAAAATGCGTACGGAGACAACGCGAGTGTGATAAATACATGCATAAATTTCAGTACAGATGCCAGCGAGGAAAGACAGCTTGCTCTTTATGACAGGATTCTTGAATTTGATACTTCGCAGGACAAATATATGCTTTCAGATAATTACATTGCAACCAGAAGAAGTGCGTATGAACTTACAGGCGGTCTTTTCTTCATAGGTATATTCCTTGGGCTTATGTTTGCTTCGGCAACCGTAATTATAATCTACTACAAGCAGATTTCCGAAGGAATGGATGACAGGGGAAGATTTGAGATACTCCAGAAAGTGGGGATGAACCGCATTGAGATAAAGAGGTCAATTAATTCCCAGGTGCTGACTGTATTTTTCCTTCCTTTGTGTCTCGCAGGAATTCATATAATATTTGCCTTCCCGATGGTACGGAAAATACTTCTTGCCCTTGGACTTACTGATACACCACTATTTATCAGGTGTACTATTCTGTGCTTTGCAGTTTTTGCTGTACTTTACGGTATTGTTTACGCAATGACATCACGTACTTATTACAGAATTGTAAGTGAATAACAATAGAAAAATGCATCCTTCCGGAATACAGGAGGGATGCATTTTTTCTAATATTTTATATTCCGTTCATACTCTCAATAACACATTCATGTTTTTTGGTGTCCTTGTCATAATTTATGCCGACGAGCAGTATTTCGTTAGCGTATCCTTTAAGTTTTCCTGCGTAGCGGTTTTCCTTTATCTGTTTAATTGCGGTATCTGAATTTTTATCCCACTTAAGTTCAATAATCATTGCCGGTTTGTTTCCGGAGTCAGCTCTTGGTATAAGTGCTATATCAGCAAAACCTTTGCCGGAAGGGAGTTCTCTTATTACTGTGTAATAAGCCGGTGCAGTAAAATATGCCATTGTTATCGCACAGCTAAGTGAATTTTCATCATTGTACTTCAGAACAGATGTATATGTTTCGTGCGAGAGTTCAATGAGTTCTGCAACC
>JAEDJV010000157.1 GCA_016296165.1 Oscillospiraceae bacterium
CAGGTGACATATATCTTCTTACATCCTTGGTTACTTCCTTGGATTCAGCATCGAGATATGTTATCTTTTCTTCTTTATATGTCGCTTCTGATACTATATTGGTAAGAGCTACTGCCACCTTATTGGTAACCTTGTTTTTTGCATCAGTTCGGCAGAGCGTGTAAGTACCTTTTTTCTCAGGAACTCTGATGTCTGTATACTTTTCATATATATCAAGTTCAAAACAGAAGTTTGACGGTGATGATACTATACCTGCCATGTCAGCATATCCCAGCGGTTTACTTTCATCGAGTTGTTTTTCGACGATAGGATAATACGGTCTTCCTGCAACTGTTTTTGTCTCATAATTATAATTTATACCGGCTGAAAGTGAAAAACCATATTCATTGTAAAGCCCCTTATCAATTACCCATTCTTTAGATTCTCCGGTAGGTGTTTTGTTGTCTTTTTCATAAACCCAGAGTCTGATACGGCCACAATTCTGATCACTTGGTATATCAGTAAACTTTTCAGGATTATCTATCTTCAAAACATATACCTTATCCTGATAATACGACAATCTTTTTGGATCTCCAAACATAAACTCTTTTCTGAGTTTTTCTACTTTTTCAGTAATATAAGCCTGTTCAGCCGCTTCACTAACTTCTTCTTTGTGTCCGACAGTCACCAGCATACGATTGGCATATCTGAGTCTGTCCTCAATAACACGCCTTGTATTATCGGAAACAGCTTCAGCAGATGCAAATCGTTCTGTTTTCTTAAATATATTTGTCACCGGCTGAATCATAGACAGAACAGCAGCTAATATAATGCCAAAAGTCGCTATTACTACTATCAGTTCGATGAGAGTGAAACCTTTAAGTTGCTTATTTTTTTTTCTAACCATAATATTACCCTCTTAGCTCTTAGCAAGCTTAAAATATTTCAGATTGTCAGCATCCATAACTCCCTTGATATGCTCCTTATCATCTTCAGGAATATCCAATGCTTTATATCGGTCAACTTTTATACTGCCTTCCTTGTCGCCATATTTCAGATTAATCACATCATTCTCCTCATAAGCTGCCTCTTTAACACTTCTGTATTCAACATCATGAGTTTGCACATTAACCTTATGGTTTACATTTTTAGCTACTCTTATGTTTCCTATTATACATACACAACTTTCTATCAGTATGGATGCAAGTATAACCATAATAAGCATGGCTATTATCACTTCAAGAAGTGTCATACCCTTAAGAGGTTTCTTCTTTTTCAGATTAAATACTCTATTCTTCAAAACCATTCCCTCCTAATTAAAAGTTTGCATATCCCGGAATAGGTGTCCATGCATAACCGCCATCTCCGACTTTTACAGGCTCATCATCAGCAGGATTATCAATATAATATGTATCAAATTCATTGCTGAGTTTCTGGAACGACCCTGCAATTATTGAACCAAAGCATCCAACAGGCTTGGTAATCGGTAAGTCCTCGTATTGTAGAGTCTCAGGGTATTTGAAATTGAGTCCAGCATTAGATATTCCACTACCTTCCGTGAATCCACCCTTATTTACATCGACTGTCCCTCCTGGAATACATACATCACCTGTAAAAGTAAACATACCATCACTTGTTCTATACAGCACGTTTGCCTTATCAGCAGCACATATAGATATAGCAGGAAGCATCCAGTCATTACTGGAATCCCCATCTTTAAGAGGATATTTTTTAAGATTAATTGAACTCTCACTTAAGAAGCGTCCAAGATATTCCTTAGACATAACAATAGTATTAGTCTTAAAGTGTACATAGTTATCATACCCTGTATAATCTGTGCTTGCAGCTGAAATATGATCTTCATATTTTTTTAATACACCAGCACTACCAGTACCTTCATTTATTTGACTGCTATCAGTTGGAAGATAGAAAATTATCTCTGCCTTTGAGTCATCAATAACAAAATTACAGCCTGAAAAAACTACATTATGGAGGTTAATCCATAATTTATCTGTACCACTCGGTTCAACATAGAAATTGATATTCTCAAAGTTGCCAGTAAGCATGCACGATTCTGTAATCTTCGCCTTATAACCATATGTTTTTCCACCAGGTAATGTTACTGTATCAGCCTTTATAACACCATCAGCAGCTGCTGTACCGTCGATAGTAGCACTTATTACTCCTGAAGTGCCACCCTTATAAACATAATACCCTGTTCCGGTGATCAGACCCTCAGACTTATTAATGGCATCCTTATAGCCGCCTTTTTCATCATACATAGATTTCTTTACACCCTCTGTCGTAACAACAACCTCAGACAGATCTTTCAAATCCCCCTTGGTAAATGCTGTAATCACCGGAGAAAGAGTCATTTTACTTACATCATATACAACAAATTTATTATCTTTATTTTCGACAGGGGCCGCAGGGTTCTGGAATAGTTTGTCAACATCTTCTCCATCCACATCAACTCCACTCGCATCTGTAGAATAATACTTTATATCACCGTTGCAGCAAATTTTACCGTTTAATTTATCAAACCTACCTTTGTATCCTGCATCCAACCCTACTGTGTCTTTTACTCTAACTTTGCCATTTACATAAATTTTTCCACCTATTATAGGATCTTTTGTAAACCCGTCAATATAAAGATCCCCGCCAACATAAACATCACCACTAACATCAACTTTTCCAAGCATATAGAGATTGCCACTGGTACAGAAATTTCCGGTTTTAAATTTGTCTGGTATTGCTGCTCCTCTTACCCAGTCAATTAACTTGCTGTCAGTAGCGCTGTTTCCAAGCTGACTCCACGATGACTTTGCATAATTTGCGACATCAGATGTATCATACATATTTGATCTTGAAAGAGTATCGAAGGTATTGTAACAATAAATATTTGCGTTTGAATCGGTAATCTTACCGCTTTCACCATATAAAAATCTTCCGCAGTAAATATTAACCGGATTTGAATCTGAGCCGGCTTTTATCTCACCACAAAGTTTATATGCACCCTTTACATATATATATGGATAATCTTTCAGGGAATCCGTTGCCTGAGGTGTATAGTTCGTATCCAACTTGAGAGTATTATACTGTTCAAAATTACCCATAATAGAAATTCCATCTCCTTTTGTAAGATAAACAAAAGGATTAGTTTTGAGCACAAACGATGAATTAATTACTGCAGAATTCATCTTAGTATCATCAGTAAAATTTACAAGCTTTGAATTTTTATTGTTATCATAAATATCAAAATCATCAGCTATGCCAATGTAAGCCGGCGACATCGCATGAAGCTGCGGAGACCCACTACCTGAATACCCACCAAGAGCTATCAGTCCTCCTCCTGAACTTGATCTGATATTTTTTAGAGTATCTCCGATTACATACTGTGAATATGTGTTAGTTACACCACCCTGTACAACAGTAGCTGTTACCTTGATAATATCCTTTTTTGATCCTGTTATGTAATAACATTTGTCACCAGTTTTTTCAGGCGCCTGATCCTTACCGACATATGTAAAAACAAGACTGCTCACTGTTCCAAGACCGTCACCAAGATTTTTGCTATTTTCCGGACCATATGAAATATCTACAGGAATACCCTTTTCGCCGGCCGCTTCAACATTATTAAGAATCGCCACAGCCAGATCCTTATTTTTATCTTCTTTCAACGCTTCAATAACGGAATCTACAACAGAACGTGCAGTACTTGTTGTCTGATGATCAAAATAATTTGAATAGGCTCTCCGGCTTGCTTCACCAGCCAGACTGATAGTAGCTATCGTAAGTATAAGCATAACTACCATCACAACAAGCACCGTAAACAGGACAGAACCTCGGTATATCTTACGCTTTGTTTCCTTGCCTAACTTTTTCATCAGCATACCATTCCTTTCTAATATATTTTACATTTTTAGGGAGACCGCTAAAGACAATCTCCCTTGATTAAAATGCTAAAATCAATTTTCAAACTTTGGTTCCTCAATTTGCTGCATTGTGTAGAACGAGAATGAAACAGTACCGGTTGAATATCCGGAATCATCAGGTATCTCAGACAATGCACCAAAATTATAGTCATCAATAGTAACTGCCGTAATTCTTAAACCTGTATTACTTGCCTTAAGTTCATCTTCAAGCTTAAGTAATGACTCTTTGGTAAACTTCATACCAATCGTAGTTGTATGGAGCTCTACCTTCTGATTCTCAAGTGCTTTCATATGCACTGCATTTAAAACCTTATTATACAGCACCTCATCCTCAGTTTTGAGAAGATCACCATTTGTATCTGCAGCCTCAAGTATAGGATATGTAATAACTGAAGGTGTGTAGTAGTAGAACGGAATCTCAGAAACTGACTTGTTTTCGATACTAAAATCGCCCATAACCATAAGTGTATTTTTTGTATCTTTGTAAGGAGCCTTGTTAATTACCTCTTCAATGTACTTATCAACTTCAAAATTTTCTCTTGATACAGTAAAAATCTCATAGATTCCCTTTGATTCGTTATATACCTTGGTAATATTTGCTTCGATCTTCGGAATCTGTTCGATAAGGTGTTTCGTGTTATCGTATTTAACCTGAATATCTGCCTTTTGTGCTTCATGTGTTTCAATGTTAGCTCTAAGGAGTTTTATTGGCCATGCTACAAAAATAATTATTATACATACAACCAGCAGAACAATAACTCCTATCTTTTCTCTATAGCTTAATTTCATATATTACTCCTCCGTTCCAGTTTCTGCTTCTTCAACAGTTTCTGATGAAGCTAATTCATCAAAACCGTTTACCGGACTCTTAATTGAAATTGTGATGGAAGAAGAAACAGTCTTTTCCTCTTTCTGATCAACAATTACAGCTGCTGATTCCGGTGTGCTTCCCACAAAACTCGTTACCTGTGCATCACCAACAGTATAACCATTATACTGAACTGCGGAAAACATCTCTTCTTTCTGAAGATTTTCAACAAAAGCAGCCGGGAACAACGGAGCTGGTTCTGTACCATAAGGCATACTATACTCAAATGTAACAACACCGTTTTCATAGTCAAACTTATTTATTGTAAAATTGTTACCTACTGTGTTTTTGGAATCATATTTTAAGTCAGGAACGCCTGCCTTAACCTGTTCTACAGTAACACTAACAATTTCTTCAACTTTGTTGTAAACAGCACTTTCTATGTATGGTCTTGTTTTAAGTGCATCACTTGCCAGCGTAGCCGTTCTCTGATATTCCATAACTTGTGTCTGAAGTTCAAGTCTCTTCAAGCGTTTATCCAGATCCGCCTTCGTCTGAGGATCTTCAAGATAAGCATTCATTTCACTTATATCTTTTTTTAATGAAGCGTCCTTTATAGCAAGAATACCAGTAAAAGCACCTAATAAAATAGTAGGAACAAGAACACTAACCGCAAGAATAATCGGATATGAACTGTCTGACTTTACCTTATCAGATATCATACCTGTTGTTCCGCCAAATTCGAGAAGGTTAATCTTTTCTGTTACCTTGT
>JAEDJV010000025.1 GCA_016296165.1 Oscillospiraceae bacterium
CAAGCATGCTTCTTGTTCCTTCATGCGGGTTCTGCTCGTCAGCTGTAAGTTTTGTGTTCACGCCAACGTTACACCAGCCTTCGTATTCTGCGTCGAAGCCGTTTTCAACATAGTTTACGGAATCCGCACTGATATTTGAAAGTGGATTATCAGGAAAAATTCCGAATGTACAAGCTGACATCACCAAGGCTGTAACCGCCGCACTGAATTTTTTTACATTCATACTTTATCCTCCCATTTAAAAATTTAATCCGGTCATCCTGTCTTATTCAGGCACCATCAAATCGCAATTAATATGAAAATAGAATTTTTTTATTTTTTTATTTTTTTATATATCTGTATTCACGATTTGAATCATAACAACCGCAGGAATATCAAAAAAAACCATGCAATTTATTAACCGTTAATTTGAAATTTGTACTATATCGTAAATATAAACAAATTCAAACCAAATTTGTATTTTTTTTAAAAATGCACAAATTTTTATGACATTCTCTCTGATTATACTTCAATTCTAACATAGTTAAAAATCATAAACAACCCACATTTTGCATTTTTGGTGGAGAAAATCCACATGTACACCATGTAAACATACAAATTTAAACCAGGCTGCGATTGTGATAAGGTTAAAATATTATTATTTTCAGCAAAATAGAGATATAAAATATTTCCGTTAAAATATACAATAATATCAAGACAACAGCATAAAAAATAATCAGTTTCCCACCGATATTATTTTTTATTCGTTTTTATTTAATAAGGAGGTTTATCAATGACAAAGTTTCATAAAAAAGCTTTATCAATCCTTCTCGTAGGTATGGTTGCTGCCGGGTCAATAGGTACAGTTGCAGCTCTTGCAGGAGGAGACATTAACAATGACTCAAAGATCAACTCCGGGGACGTAGTATCTCTCACAGATTATTTTCTCGGAAAAACAGGATATGCTTCAAACACAGATGTAAATGGTGACGGAAAGGTAAATATTCTTGATGTGATCACTCTTAAGGAAGCTGTTCTTTCCGGAAATACAGGTAGTTCTTCATTCGAGGATTTTGGTACACCTATGAATGCAAATGCTACAATGGTTGAAGACTTCAGAGACGGAAAGTCAGACTTCTTTATCGCTTCAGAAGGATGGACAAACGGCAAACCTTTCGACTGCTGGTGGTATGCTGAAAACACATCCCTTGCAAACGGATGTCTTGAACTTACTATTGACAAGGAACGCAGCGCTGATGACAAGAATCCTGACTGGGACCCTGCTTACTCAGGAGCTGAATACAGAACAAAGAAGAACTACGGTTACGGCTATTACGAAACATCAATGCAGGCTATAAAGAATGACGGCGTTGTTTCTTCGTTCTTTACTTACACAGGTCCTTCCGAAGACAATCCATGGGATGAAATTGACATCGAAATTCTCGGTAAGGATACTACTAAAGTACAGCTCAACTACTATACTAATGGTCAGGGCGGTCATGAGTATATGTATGATCTCGGATTTGATGCTTCTGAAGGTTACCATACATATGGCTTTGACTGGCAGCCAGACAAAATAACATGGTATGTTGACGGTAAGAAGGTTTATGAAGCTACACAGAATATTCCTTCAACACCAGGTAAAATCATGATGAATACATGGCCGGGAAGAACTGTTGATGACTGGCTCAAGGCTTATGACGGAAAGACTCCTCTTACAGCACATTATCAGTGGGTAACATTTAATGAATCCGAAACTGCTCAACAGCCTGGACAGCCTGGACAGCCTGAACAGCCAGGTACAATTAAGGATTTCGGTACTCCTATGAAGAGTGGTACAACGATGTCCGAAGACTTCAGAGACGGTAAGTCAACAAACTTCATTGCCTCTGACGGATGGACAAACGGCAAGCCTTTTGACTGCTGGTGGTACAAAGAAAACACTTCACTTGAAGGCGGCTATCTTACACTCACAGTTGACAAGGAACGCAATGCTGCTGACAAAAACCCTGACTGGGATCCGGGATATTCAGGCGCTGAATACAGAACAAATGATTTCTTTGGCTACGGTTACTATGAAACATCAATGCAGGCTATAAAGAATGACGGTATCGTTTCATCATTCTTTACTTACACAGGTCCTTCCGACGATAATCCATGGGATGAAATTGACATCGAAATTCTCGGTAAGGATACTACAAAGGTTCAGCTCAACTACTATAAGAATGGTCAGGGCGGTCACGAGTTCATGTACGATCTTGGATTTGACGCTTCAGAAGGTTTCCACACATATGGTTTCGACTGGCAGCCTGATCACATCACCTGGTATGTTGACGGTAAGGCAGTTCATACAATGACAGGTGATATGCCTAATACTCCTGGCAAGATAATGATGAACGCATGGCCTGGACGTACCGTTGATGAATGGCTCGCTCCTTATAACGGAAACACACCACTCAACGCACGTTATCAGTGGGTAACATATACAAAGAGCGAAAGCTCACAGAATCCGTCCGGACCAAGCAATCCTGGAAACACATCAGGTGTTCTTGAATTTAATAAAAACGCAACAATGGTTTCAAACTTCTCTGCCGGTCAGGCAGGTGACTTCTTCGCTTCTGACGGATGGACAAACGGCAAGCCTTTTGACTGTTACTGGTACAAGCAGAATGCAGTTATAAAGAATAACCTGCTCGAACTCTCTATCACATCCAAGTACGGAGCAAATGACGGAAACACGAGTGACTGGCAGCCTGGATACGGCGGCGGTGAATTCCGCACTAATGATTTCTATCATTACGGATACTATGAAACATCAATGAAGGCAATTAAGAATGACGGTGTTGTTTCTTCATTCTTTACTTATACAGGTCCTTCAGACGGTAATCCTTGGGATGAAATCGACATCGAAATTCTCGGCAAAGATACTACAAAAGTTCAGCTCAACTACTACAAGGATGGTCAGGGCGGACACGAATTCATGTACGATCTTGGATTTGATTCATCTCAGGAATTCCACAGATATGGATTTGACTGGCAGCCTGATCACATTACCTGGTATGTAGACGGCAATCCTGTTCATACAATGTGGGGTGACATGCCTAAGACTCCAGGTAAGATTATGATGAACGCATGGCCTGGAAAAACAGTTCCTGAATGGCTCAAGGACTTCAATGGCAAAACTCCTCTTACTGCTTATTACCAGTGGGTTACTTTCAACAAGCAGTAATCTCATTCAATTAATCTTTAATGGTCCTGCTGAACGTCATTAGCAGACCTGTAATAAAAAAGAACTCCGTCGAAAAACGGCGGAGTTTCTGTAAAAAATATTCAAATATTCTATTTTCATATACAAATAAAAAAATACAAAGATATAAATATAACAAATCACAATACGGCAGTTCCGTTAAGGGCTGCTGTTTTTGTTTTGAGCATTCTCTATAAAATTTTCACCAAAAAAATTATACCTTCGCTTGTACTCGTTTGGTGTCATACCAGTATATTTTTTAAATACTTTAATAAAATAACTCTGTGTGCTAAAATTAAGGATATTGCTTATCTCAAGTGTGGTTTCACCTGAAAATCTTATCATATTGGTTGCTACCTCAACCTTTTTTATCATGACATACTCACTGAAGGTAACACCGGTTTCCGACTTAAACAGTCTCGAAAAATATGGTATGCTAAGTCCAAGATAATCAACAACATCCTGCATTTTTATTTTATCGTGAAGATGTTCGCTTATATAATCTATAGCTTTTATCACCTGCTTTGAATATATCTTTGAATTTTTAACCCTCCTCATTCGTTTGGTGAAACTCATTATCATCTGATCATGAATTTCATGTACCTCTTTTTCTTCACTACAGACATCCGCCTTCATAATATACACATCGCTGAGGTTATATGCTTCTTCAGGTGTCATTCCGCTGTTTATGCAGAATCTTGTTATCATTGCAACAGAAACTACAAAATGATACTTGAGGTTTCTGAGGGGATCATTGCTGAGAATACCGTACCCCCCGCTGCACAGTGGCGTAGCCAGAAGTTTAACCTTTTCTATGTCCCCTGTACATATGCTTTCATAAAAAGCAACTTCCTTTTCAAAAGAAGCATGTTCAAAATTTTCTTCCCTTTGATTATACATATATTCAAAAAGTGATTTTTTTGTGGCGTTGTCATCATTCATTGTGTTAATTTCATCCATACAATCACCTCGTGAAAAAATTTTTACTTATATAATTATATACTAAGAAAACGTGTTTTTCAATAAGGAATTATTTTTTTCTTAGCTGAATTTTATCAAAATTTCTAATAAACCTAAAAAAAATGTTAATAAATTAATATTCATACACATATAAATGATATATTTTTTTTGATAAATACTATATAATAATACTATCGTAATTCAAATAAAATATTTTTAAATATCAGGAGTTGATAAACATGATAAAAAAACTTGAAGGTTTTCAGAAAGGCATTAATCTTGGAGGCTGGCTCTCTCAGGGAGAACTTGATCTTGGATATATCAATACATTCATTACTGAAGATGATATAAAAAGAATAGCTTCATGGAAAGTTGACCACGTCCGTCTCCCTGTTGATTATGACGTAATACAAGCATATGACGAAACACCAATTGAATCCGGACACAGATGTATCTTAAACTGCATTGAATGGTGTAAAAAATACGGTCTTAATATAGTTCTGGATCTTCACAAAACTGCCGGTTATGTGTTTGATGATCAGAAAGGCTCAAACTTCTTCGAAAGCGTTGAACTCCAGGAAAGATTCTACAGAATCTGGGATGATCTCGCAAAGAGATACAGCAAGTATTCAGACATGCTTATACTCGAAATTCTAAACGAAGTTGTTGACCCTAATGTTGCTGTTCAGTGGAACAAGATCGCCGACAAAGCAATCCGTACAATCAGAAACATCTCAAAGGACGTACGCATTATAGTTGGCGGTGTTGAAAACAACTCAATCACTTCAATCAAGCTTCTTGATCCTCCTGCTGACGAAAACATCATATATACTTTCCACTGTTATGAACCTCTTATCTACACTCATCAGGGTGCTTGCTGGATTGAAACAATGCCGCTTGACATGAGACTTCCTTATCCGGCAGATTTTGAGCTGTACAAGGAAAAATCAGCCGAAATACTCGGTGACAGAGCCGGATTCCTTATGGACGAAAGCTTCGGGTTTAACGAAATCGGTCCTGATTTCTTTGAAAAGCTGTTTAAAGAAGCCATCCAGATTGCAAGTGAACGAGATGTTACCCTCTACTGCGGTGAATATGGTGTTATAGATCGTGCTAATCCGCATGATTCTATCAGATGGTACCGCGACATAAACTCTGTATTTAACAAATACGGAATCGGTCGTGCTGCATGGACATACAAAGAAAAAGACTTTGGTCTTATTGGCCCTGCATATGATGAAATAAGAGACGAAATTATTTCCCTTCTTTAATAAAAAAATTACTTCCGGAGAACAAGTTACAATATATTCTCCGGAAGTTTTTGTTTTATAATCTTTTTATGTGCATTATTGATCGAAGTAATGAAAAAACAGTCGATTTACAAAAAATGCTTTGAGATAATTGCCGAAGGCAGTGGTAAGGATTTTGACCCCATTCTTGCTGAGGCTTTTCTGAATATAAGAGAGTTTGTTATAGAGGCAAGAGAAAATTCTTTAATTATTGCAAATAAGAAATACTAAACCTCGTTAGAAAAAAACAAATACCCTGTGTTTTCTGAATAAACACGGGGTATTTTCAAAGATAATCTTATTTTTTTCTCTGAACAGTAATTTTTTTGTTATAAAAAATTTTTAAAAATATTTTTCAGTAATAATGGGTAAATATATTGAAAATGTTCCGAAAACTTGCTATAATAGTTATAAGTATTAATTATTATGAGGTATAGTGATGGCAAGAATTATTTCAGTTATTACCCAAAAGGGCGGGGTTGGAAAAACGACTACGGTAAACGCTCTTGCTGCAACATTGAACAAAACAGGCAGACGAGTACTCGCTATAGATATGGATCCCCAGGGTAATCTTTCTTTTAGTCTTGGGGCAGAGATAGAAGATGTCCATACTATCTGTGATGTTATAAAAAAAGATATGAATGCTCTTGACTGCATCCAGAGATGCAACACAGCTGACGTCATTCCGGCTGATGTTCTTTTAAGCTCAATTGAACTGGATTATACCGGAAAAAACAGAGAGTTTTTATTAAGAGAAGCGCTTAATGATGTGAAAAATCTTTATGACTATATTCTTATTGACTCTCCTCCGAGTCTGGGAGTACTGACAGTAAATGCACTCGCAGCAAGCAAATACGTTATTATGCCTATGCTTCCTGACATTTTCAGCCTTCAGGGAATCACAAAAGTTTATGATGTAATAGATCATGTAAGACAAACCTGCAATCCAAAACTCGAAATAGGAGGCATTCTTGTAAACAGATACAACAAACGCTCAAAATTACATAAAGAAGTAATGGGAACTGCTCAGCTTGTGGCACGTAAGCTTGGTACTCCGGTTTTCAGAACGGTAATCAGAAACAGTCCGGCCATTTCAGAAGCGCAGTCTCTTCAGTGTGATATTACGGAATACAGCCGCCGGGTTGCGGCAATAAGGGATTTTAAAACTCTTACAAATGAATTGATTGAACGTGGGGTTCTTTAAGATAATGGAGGAAATGATATGACCAATAGCAGAAGAGCCAGAAAAAATATCAACAAAGAACTTATGTTTAACAAGATAATGCCATCATATCTTACAAATACTTACAACGAATATTACGGGCTGACAGAACAGCGTAAAGAATCTTCAGAAACATTCAAAATTCGTGAGAAAATAATGGGAAGTATGGATGACCGTTCTCTGGTCAGGGAAAATCATACCGAAAATCCGTCAGTTCAACAGCAAGGAGCAACAAAGTCTTTTTCTGTCCAGAATACTCAGCCATCCCCTGCTGCTGCAGTTCCCGTACCCGCAGCACCAGTGATTGATGACAAGCCAAAATACATCAACATAACAGAAGAAGTGCTCTATTCCAAGCTCACCAATATGATTGCCATGTTCAAGTGCTGTAACTGTGAAAAATGCAGACAGTCAATTACACTTCAGGTTCTCAACAATGTTAAACCTGAATATGTTTACAAAAAACCATCTGAGGTTAAGGAACTTATTGAATCAAATAATTACGTTGATATAAATCAACCGATAATACGTGCGATTCTTGACACCAAGTCAAATCCTCCTCACAAAAAATGATTTATACAAATCAGTAAAAATGTTATTATTATATTTGTTAAATATGCTCTATTTAAATTTCCCTTTTTTCGACGAAATATATAATGTATGATATATCTTTTATATTTACACTAACGCAAAGGACTGCATTAGTTATGGGGAGGGAAATCCTATGGAAATAATCGAAACGACTAAGATTAATTCTTACATTCCTAAGTCTGAAGTAAAAAAGGTTAAGTCTTCATCTCCGAAGATTTCCGAAGAAACAGGCAGCAATCAAAAAAGTGCCGTTTCCACTCAGAATATGGATTCGTTTTGCAAACAGGACAAAGTAAAACCAACAGATACAGGAATTTACTCAAAAGAGTCTATCACCAAAACTGTTGAGGAACTCGAGGAACAGAGAACACAGGCTTTTGTTTCGATGATTCAGAAGATGTTCGAAGCCCAGGGTAATTCGGGTTTTCTTTCAGTAGCTGATATCAGGAAGAATATCTCGCTGAATTTCACTCAGGAAGATATTGAAGCTGCGAAAGAATCTGTTTCGGACGGCGGTTTTTACTCTGTCGATGCTGTTTCGACCAGAATCATGGATATGGCTATGGCTCTTGCCGGTGATAATCCGGATAAGATCGAACTTATGCGTGATGCTGTAATCAAGGGGTTTGGACAGGCTGCAAAGACACTTGGTTTAAAGGAAGATGATATGCCTGATATAACCAGGGATACTTTCAAAGAAGTAATGAAACGCTTCGATGACTGGAAGGACTCTTACAAAAAAGACAAAGAAACAACAGATTAAGATTATAATTTTTTGGATTACCGAAAAGAGAGCTGTATTTTCTTAATACAGCTCTCTTTTTGCATATTTTGAAAGGATAAAATGAAAAGTATCAAATATATACACGAACCAACCGATCTTCAGTGTGGTCAGACAGTACTGGCCATGCTGCTCAGTAAAACTGTCGATGAGATAATTGAGTTTCTCGGTAATGAACGGGAAACTACACTTAAGGAAATGAAGAAAGTTCTTGATAAAGCCGGAGTAATATATGATGCTAACAGGAAGGAAGCATTCTTCAGAGAAGATTTACCTGAAGTCTGCATCTTAAGTCTCGAAACACCAAGATGCTGGCACTGGTCACTGTATTATCACGGAACTTTCTATGACCCTGAACATGGTGTTATGGATGACTTCCCTGTTTCAAACAGAAAATACTACTGGGAGATAAAAGAACAATGAAAGATGAACTAACCAAAAGAAGATTTGAGGACCTTGCAGAAATGGCGTGGAAAAATAATCATTATACCTTCACTTCATTTCTTACAGAGGCCGAACTTTCTGAATTTTATGAAATAAAGCATCTCTCTGCTGAAAACTACACTCTGTACGGAGGAAGAGAAAACGCAGACAGAATAATGATACGTTTCGGAAATCCTGATGAACTGGGCTATGAAGAACCGTTTCCAATCAAATGTCTCAAAATAGAACCTCTGTCAAAAAAATTCTCAGAACAGCTTACCCATCGTGACTTTCTCGGCAGCCTTATGAATCTTGGAATAAAGCGTTCTGAGCTTGGCGATATTATCGTTGAGGAAAATGCCGCTTATCTCTTCTGTACTGAAAAAATGTCTGAATATATATGCAGAGAAATTACCCGCGTTAAACATACTGTTGTTACTTGTTCTGTAACAGAAAATCTCCCCGAAGAAACCGAAAGCAAAACAACAGAGTGTGAAGTTCAGGTTTCCTCAGAGAGAATTGACGGAGTAATATCAAAAGTTTTTCATATTTCAAGAAGCAGCTGTTCTGAACTCTTCCGTCAGAAAAAGATATTTGTAAACGGAAGATGTATTGAAAACAGCAGCTATCTTCTTAAAGAAAATGACAGGGTGTCCGTTAGGGGTTTCGGAAAATTTTCATTTGTCTCCGTAGGGGGATATACACGCAAGGGAAATAAGATAATTAAGATTGAAAAGTATTAGACGCAAAGATGACTAAGCTTTTCAAACCCTCTTTTAAAAGAATCAACATCAGGATTACCGACCGGAAGTGATATCCGGTCGGTAATTATATTTATCTGGTAGTTTACTCTGGCAATCAGAACTGCATTTTCAAATACATCCGAGGTTATCTCTGTAATATTTTTTATACGTTCTGAAAGTACTGAATACTCTGAAACAGTATTGTCAAGCACTGAATTAAGGTTAAGCGCTATTGATTTTTGTGCAAGATATTCTGAATCAGCCTCTTCTGTCTCCAGACTTAAAAATTCTTCAAGTTTACTCCGGTAACTTTCCTGCTCATTTCTGAGTGTTGTAAGGGTATTTTCTGTAACTATACGACTCTGCTTAAGTTTCTGCACAAGCGTTGTTACTGACGTATAGTATCTGGAGAAAATCTCCCAGTATTTTTTAATTTTCATTCCGGAAAAGAAACCTTTTTTCGTAAAATCTATTCCTGAAGGATCAAGAATATCAAGAAATTCTGACAGGTCTGAAATATACTGTGCCGATACTACTGCTATATTCTGCTGTGAACAGCACATATCTATGCAGCTTTGCGCAGATGATACTGCTTTTTTCATTGACTGTGAATACATCATTGTCACCTTTGCACATCAGAGATTTGCATTGAAAAGATTTTTGAGCTGATAAACAACGTCATCACTGTCTGCATCTATACTTGCAGCCTCATTAAGTGAGGATACTTTTTTCAGTTCTTCAAGGTCGGCGTTGTAACCTATAGTATAGACAGGCACTCTAAGTTTCTTTATTGCGGATGAAATATCACTGAACTTTGCTCCTTCATTAGGTTCACCGTCACTAAGAAGGAAGATCATCGGCTGAACGTTAGGATTTGTTTTCATGAATTCACCAAGCATTAACGACGCCTGTGCTAATGCTGAATAAGTTGCCGTACTTCCTGAAGCATTAAGCTGGTCAACCGCCCCCTGAAAATATGACTGCTGATTGATATCAAAAATGCCTATAGAAAGGTCAATATTTACATTTGACGAATAGCTTACTACACCAATATAGTTTGAGGAATTTATGTATTTCATACTGTTTGTAAGTGAACTCTTAAGTGCGTTCATTGGTTCACCTGACATCGAGCCTGATGTGTCGAGTACAAATACCGCTGCTATCGGCTTTGCAGTATTTTTATTTTTCTTCCATATCTTCTGCATCTGTGACCAGGTCATACCATCTGTCTTAGGGATACTGTCTGTATATTCATCAAGCTGGTTAAATCCATAACTTGTTGAACGTTTCTTCGCATCATCAGTTGAACAGTAACTGTTAAACGCTTTTATAAGTTCAAGCTTATCATCTGAAATACCTGCAACAGCGTAAAGCGGGTTGTCGTGTCTGATACCGTATGGCAGGAATTCATAATTGTTTTTGAGTTCGAGGTTATTGTAATATCCCTGATACTCAAGAATAAAACTTGTAAATGTATTGTTTTCTGCAGCATCTCTCATCTGAAGAGTACTGTATGCAACAAAAGGAACATTGTTCTGAAATTTGTTAAAACCTTCAACTGCTGATGAACTTAACGGATCGGACTTATCATAGCTGTACAGAGTAGAGGCAAGGAAGTTAAGACCGGATGTACTTGTAAACGGATTTGTGTATCCGGCAGTAATACTCCCCTCTTCAGTAGCCTGTATAATAGTCAGGATGTCAACTTTACCGTATTGTTCTTCAAGTGATTTGTATGTAGCCTTATCCACAAGAACACCTGCAACATTTCCGACCATTCTTTCGGAAATCTCTATTATCTCCGTACCGCTGAATTCCAGCATATCTGACCACATTGATGCGGAAGGTGTAAATGCATCTGGTATATGAACTCCTGACTTAATATAGTCAATCTGCGTACCTGATGTTATGGAACGCACAGCGATACCTGCTGAATGACCATTTATCTGCTGATTGCTTTCATTAAAATCTTCTGCAAGTTCCTTCATCCACCCGTCAGTTCCGCTGCCTGCTTTTTCAGGAGAACAGAAAATCTCAGCAACGATCTCTTTTCCCTTTGGCTCAACAACAAGCGGATAGGATGAATCTATGTCAGGTAATTCTTCGTTTGCAGAAACTCCGTCATACGAAACTATTCCCTTGCCTGCCTGATTGTTTGTTACTTTTACTTTTGAGGCACATTTCTCCAGTCGTGAATATGCATCTTCTTCTGTCATATTCTCAATGTCAGTATTGTTGTTATCATTTCTGCCAGGGTTTTCATTGATATTACCCTTGTCGTTTCCCCCGACGCTCAATGCAACAGACAAAATTACGCCTATAATACATATTGCAATAGCGGAGATAATAATACCGGCTTTGTTTTTCATACTATAACCACTCTTCCTCTTTTATTTTTTTATAATTCTGAGTCTGCTCAACAAGTCTGTTTATCTTATCGAGAGGAACCTCAGAAATATCATCAAGCTGAACCAGTTCATGCATCAGATCGTCCATATTGTCAATGACAACATAATTCTTTTCATACAGATTATTGATTTCAGATATGTATGCTGTGGCATGTTCATCATTGTTATCCCTGTTCCATTCGGCATAGTCGAAAACCTCAAGCCGTTTTTTTATGCCATTGAGATTGCTGTTGAAAATACGCATTACTTCATCAAGTGTATTGATATAAGTTCTGTATGTAAGATCATCAGGCGAAAATGATTCTGCGAGAAGTCTGCGTATATTTTCATTTTTCTGTTTCATGCCTGCACACATCTCAAAAAAATCTTTCTTTTTTGTTTCGAACGGACCAAGATTATGTGTTACTGCAGATCTGAAAAATGTCACAAATCCATCCAGTTTCTGTGTTTCAGTCAATTTCGGCGCAGTTGTTTCAATAGCGGGCAGACTGTTGATCTGCTCCCTTTTCACAGCCGATATCGTCAGATACATTACAAGTCCAAGCATAATCAGCATTATTAGTATGCCTGCAATTGTCCTTACAGGATTTCCGTTAATCAGATGCAGACCCTTTTTTGAGTAAATAACAAAAACGGCCGCAAGAAATCCGGCATAAACCGGAAGCAGGCGTTTAAACAGCGATCCCGGATTATATTTCATTTTCCCATTCCTTTCATAAAAAAATCATATAATACTATTATAAGCGATTGGTAAATAAAAAGCAACCAAAAAAAGACTGCACCCGGTCTTTACAAAAAAATTACGTATTTAAAATTGAAAAATTTATTGATTTTTGCCCCATTTTATGATAGAATAAATTGATACATTATATATGAGAGGTCGTGAGTTATTTTGGATAATAAAATTTCTCTGTATGGATTTAATAACCTTACCAAAACACTTAGCTTCAATATATACGATGTCTGTTATGCAAAGACTGAACGTGAACAGCACGATTATCTCCAGTACATCGATGAACAATATAACTCGGAACGTCTTACAAAAATCCTTTGTGACGTAACTGACATAATAGGAGCGACAATTCTTAATATTTCAAAGCAGGACTACGAGCCACAGGGAGCTTCTGTAAATATACTTATAGCCGAAGGCGAAGTACCTCCGGAGAGCATAGACAAATCATGCAATCAGGGGAATATGAATCACGAAACTGTACATGCTCATCTTGATAAAAGTCATCTTACAGTTCACACATTTCCTGAGTCACATCCTGACAATGCAATCTCTACTTTCAGAGTTGATATTGATGTTTCAACATGCGGAGAGATTTCTCCTCTTAATGCACTTGACTATCTTATCGAGAGCTTTGACTCGGACATAATAACAATCGACTACCGCGTCAGAGGATTTACAAGAGATGTTCATGGTAAAAAATATTTTATCGATCATGACATCACTTCTATTCAGGATTACATTAACGAAGCTACTCTGCAGCGTTATGACGCTATAGACGTCAATGTTTACCAGTCAAATATTTTTCATACAAAAATGCTCATAAAGGAACTCCAGCTTCAGAATTACCTTTTTAATACTGATGTCTACGAGCTTCCTCCTAAGCAGCGTCTGGATATTTCCAACAGTCTCAGAAGAGAAATGATAGAAATATTCAGCGGTGCAAATATCTACTAACAGAAACGGGGTATGATAATAAAATGCAGCATTCACAAAACAAAGCACCTCTTTATGAAGCAATGAAAAATTTCCGCCAGAACAGAGTTGTTCCGTTCGATGTTCCTGGACACAAAGGCGGACGCGGAAACGAAGAACTTACCGAATTTCTCGGAATAAACTGTCTTAAAGCGGATGTTAATTCAATGAAGCCTCTGGACAATCTGTGCCATCCTGTTTCTGTAATAAAGGAAGCACAGGAAATTGCGGCTGAGGCTTTTGGTGCGGCATCATCTTTTTTTATCGTAAACGGCACAACAGGATCTGTACAGGCTATGATTATGTCTGCAACTACAGAAGGCGACAAAATCATAATGCCCCGTAACGTACACAGAAGCGCTATAAACGCCCTTGTTGTAAATGGTGCAACACCTATCTATGTTAATCCCGGTGTAAATAAGGAACTTGGTATTCCTCTGGGCATGTCAGTAAAAGACGTGGAAAAAGCAATAAAAGAAAATCCCGACGCCAAGGCGGTTCTCATAAACAACCCGACTTACTATGGTGTGTGCTCAGACTTAAAATCAATTGTAGATCTCGCACACAAATACGGCATGCTCGCTCTCGTAGATGAGGCTCATGGAACCCACTTCTATTTCGGAAAAAACATGCCGCTTAACGCAATGGCTGCAGGGGCTGATATGGCTTCTGTAAGCATGCACAAGTCAGGCGGTTCACTTACTCAGAGTTCCATTCTCCTTCTCGGTCCTGCCATTAATTCCGGATATGTAAGACAGGTTATAAATCTTACACAGACAACAAGTGCTTCATATCTTCTTATGTCATCACTTGATATTGCAAGAAAAAATCTCGCACTTAACGGAAATGAGATATTTGACAAAGCCACAAAATATGCACAGTATGCAAGAAGTGAAATCAACCGTATCGGCGGTTACTATGCTTTCGGCTCCGAACTGATTGATGATGATGCATTTTTCGATTTTGATAAAACCAAGCTCTCAGTAAACACAATGAATACCGGTCTTGCCGGAATTGAAGTTTATGATATCCTTCGTGACGAATACAATATTCAGATTGAATTCGGTGATATCGGAAATATTCTTGCCTATATCTCTGCCGGTGACCGTGCACTTGAAATTGAACGTCTCATCTCTGCACTAGCCGAGATACGACGCAGATATTCAAAAGACAAAACCGGTATGTTTGACCACGAATACATTAATCCTATTGTAAGCCTTACACCTAAAAAAGCATTTTTCACCCGAAAAAAGAAAAAGAAACTCGAAGAATGCTCCGGAAAGATATGCGGTGAATTTGTAATGTGCTATCCGCCTGGAATTCCGATTCTCGCTCCGGGTGAGAAAATTACAGACGAGATTATAACTTATATAACATACGCAAAGGAAAAAGGCTGTTTCCTTACAGGAACACAGGACATGGAGGTAAATTATCTCCAGATTGTAGAGGAGTGATTTTTCAATGGATCTCTGGTATACAGAAAACCATACTGATGATGTTCAGTTTTCAATAAAGGTTGACAGACAGCTCTGCACTCATCAGAGTGAATTTCAAAGAATAGATATTTTTGAATCAAAGGAATTCGGACGCATACTTACACTTGACGGTTATCTGATGGTGACTGAAAAGGATGAATACATCTATCATGAGATGATAACCCACGTTCCCCTTGCAACAAATCCGGACATAAAAAAAGTTCTGGTTGTAGGCGGCGGCGACGGCGGTACTGTAAGAGAACTGTGCAGATATAATCATATTGAAAAGATAGACATGGTTGAGATAGACGAAATGGTTGTCAGTGTATGCAAGGAGTTTCTTCCTAAACTAGCCTGCTCACTCGATGACAAAAGGGTAACCATCTATTATGAAGACGGCATGAGATTCGTAAGAAACGCTCCTGACAGCCAGTATGATTTAATTATCGTTGACTCGACTGATCCTTTTGGTGTCGGCGAAGGACTGTTCACAAAAGAATTTTACGGAAACTGTTTCAGAGCACTGACTGATGACGGCATACTTGTCAATCAGCACGAAAGCACATTTTACGACTCATATGCAAATTCAATGAAACGTGCACACAGCAGGATAAAAGAATTCTTCAGCACAGCTCTTGTTTATCAGGCACATATACCAACCTACCCTTCAGGACACTGGCTGTTTGGATTTGCCTCTAAAAAATATGATCCGAGAACGGATCTTAAAGCAGACTGGTGGAATAGTTTAGGTCTTGTTACGCAGTACTACAATACAATACTCCATACAGGATGTTTTGCCATACCTAATAACGTAAGAAATACACTTCGTGAAACATACAAATAATTACGGGAGGAAATAAAGATTGAACAAAAACATCAGTACATTTATTGCCTGCGACGCTGAATATGATGAAAGCAGAATTGTTATCTTCGGCGCCCCTTTTGACAGCACAACATCATACAGACCGGGTACACGTTTCGGAAGTTCAGCGATAAGAAATGAAAGTTTCGGAATAGAAACATACAGCCCTTATACAGACCGCGATCTTCTGGACACAAAAATATTTGACGCAGGTGATCTTGAACTCTGTATGGGAAGCAGTGAGCTTGCACTTAATGACATAGAAAAATTCACTGACAAAGTTCTTGAAGACGGGAAAATTCCTTTTATGATCGGCGGAGAACATCTTGTTACACTTGGAGCAGTTCGTTCTGTAGTAAAAAAATACCCTGATCTTCACATAGTACATTTTGATGCCCACGCAGATCTGCGTGATGATTATCTTGGTGTTAAACTGTCGCATGCCTGCGTAATGCACAGATGTCATGATCTTGTCGGTGACGGAAAGATTTTTCAATTCGGTATAAGAAGCGGAGACAGAGAAGAATTCAGATGGGGCAAGGATCATGTTTACACAAACAGATTTAACTTTGATACTCTTGAACAGATTGCAGAAAAACTTAAGGGCAAACCTGTTTATTTCACACTTGACCTTGATATAATGGATCCTTCGATATTCTGCGGAACAGGTACACCTGAAGCAGACGGTGTTTCTTTCAGAGAACTCATTAATGCTGTAAAGATTGTTTCAGGTCTTAATATAGTTGGTCTCGATATGAATGAACTTTGTCCGATATACGATCAGAGTGGTGCTTCTACTGCTCTTGCATGTAAACTTCTTCGCGAGATACTTCTTATGATATACAAATAATTCTTTAATATTAACATAAAAAATTCAAGGAGGACTAAAAAATTGGGTAGAGCTTTAATTATTGGTGCAGGCGGTGTAGCAAGTGTAGTTGTTCACAAATGCTGCCAGAACAGTGATGTTTTTGAGGAAATATGCATAGCAAGCAGAACAAAATCAAAATGTGATGCTCTCAAGGAAAAACTTGACGGTGGAAAGACAAAAATCACAACTGCTCAGGTTGACGCAGATAATGTTGATGAACTCGTAGCTCTCATGAAAAGCTACAAGCCTGATATCTGTATCAATGTTGCACTTCCGTATCAGGATCTTACTATCATGGACGCATGTCTCGAATGCAAGGTTGACTATGTTGACACAGCAAACTATGAACCTCTTGATACTGCAAAATTTGAATACAAATGGCAGTGGGCATACAGAGAAAAATTCGAAAAAGCCGGTATAACAGCTCTTCTTGGAAGCGGTTTTGATCCGGGTGTAACTGGTGTATTTTCTGCCTATGCTCTTAAACACTACTTTGATGAAATCCACTATATAGACATTCTCGACTGTAACGGCGGTGATCATGGTTATCCTTTTGCTACAAACTTTAACCCTGAAATAAATATCCGTGAAGTTTCAGCAAAGGGCAGCTATATTGAAAACGGTAAGTGGATAGAAACAGAGCCAATGGAAATCAAACGTGTGTACAACTTTGATCAGGTTGGCGAAAAGGACATGTACCTTCTCCATCACGAAGAACTTGAATCACTCGCTCTCAATATCACGGGAATAAAGAGAATAAGATTCTTTATGACATTCGGTCAGAGCTATCTTACTCACTTAAAATGTCTTGAAAACGTTGGAATGACATCTATTGAGCCGATCATGTACGAAGGAAAAGAGATAGTTCCTCTCCAGTTCCTCAAGGCAGTTCTTCCTGATCCGGCTTCTCTGGGTCCTAGAACAGTAGGCAAGACAAATATCGGATGTATCTGTCATGGTATAAAAGACGGCAAAAAAGTTTCCTACTATGTATATAACGTATGTGATCACCAGGAATGTTACAGGGAAGTTGGTTCCCAGGCAATCTCCTATACAACAGGTGTTCCGGCAATGATCGGTGCTATGATGGTTATGACAGGCAAATGGAAGAAGCCAGGCGTTTACAACATCGAAGAATTTGATCCGGATCCATTTATGGAAGAACTCGGCAAATGGGGACTCCCATGGATTGAAAACTTCTCACCTGTACCTGTAGACAACAGCCATGAAGAAGCTTGATTTTGATATAGAAGCTGTTAAAACTCCTGCATATATTATAGATGAGAAACAGCTTGTAAAAAATCTTGAAATATTAAACGGTGTTGAAAAACGCACCGGATGTAAGATTCTGCTGGCACAAAAGGCTTTTTCATGCTATCATCTGTATCCTGTTATATCACAGTATATAAGCGGTACAGCTTGCAGCGGACTGTATGAAGCAAAGCTTGGGTACGAATGTATGGGAAAGGAAAACCATGTATTCTGTGCCGGTTACCGCGAAGATGAGATCGATGAAATTGTAAGTTACTGCGGACATATTATTTTTAATTCCTTCAGCCAGCTTGACCGTTACAGAGACAGAGTTTTAAAAGCAGGAAAAAAAATAGGTCTGCGTATCAATCCTGAACATTCAACTCAGGAGGGACACGAGATATATGATCCATGCTCCCCAACATCACGCCTTGGTATCACACTCAAAAACTTCAGACCTGATGATCTCGAGGGAGTAAGCGGACTGCATTTTCATACTCTGTGTGAACAGAACTCGGATGATCTCGAATCCACACTTGATGCTTTTGAAGAAAAATTCGGAAAGTATCTTAATAAAATGGAGTGGATAAACTTCGGAGGCGGACATCATATTACACGTGATGACTATGATATTCCCCGCCTTGAGAAGTGCATAAAACGTATGCAGGATAAGTACGGACTTGAAGTATTTCTTGAACCGGGTGAGGCTGTTGCACTCAATGCCGGATATCTTGTTACAGAAGTTCTGGATATTATCAGCAAGGATGATATGGATATTGCAATTCTTGATACCTCTGCTGCATGTCATATGCCGGATGTCCTCGAAATGCCGTACAGACCGCCTCTTATGAACTCCGGAAAACCTGGCGAAAAAAAATATTCATACAGACTTGGCTCTCAGACCTGTCTCTCCGGTGATTCAATAGGCGAATATTCTTTTGATACTCCCCTCGAGACAGGATCAAGACTCGTTTTTTCAGACATGGCTATTTATACTATGGTAAAGAACAATACATTTAACGGTATGGGACTTCCCTCTATACTTGTCTGCAGAAAAGACGGAACAGTTGAAAAACTCAAAGAATTCGGATACGATGATTTTAAGATGAGATTATAATAGAAAACCATGTGTACAGCATATTCTGTACACATGGTTTTTTATTTTTTTCTGCATTCCTCAACCATAGCGCTAATTCTGCTTATACTAAGGCTATCACATTCAGATTTACCGTATCTTACTTTGCAGTAAGTTTCAGTACCTTCAGAGATTGACGGAATATTTATTTTATCTGATATCTCAAGTGGAGTATCAGACGGGCTGACAGAAGGATTTTTGATTTTTATCCATTCTGCTGCAAGACCATACCCGAATCTGAGTTTTTCTGTACTGTCAGGCATATCTGCGTATCGTTTGTATTTTTCCTTCCACTGTTTTCTTCTTCTATCTGAAATGCTTTCAAAGAAGTCTGTTTCATCAGCTATGCTTTCATAAACATCATGGAAACCGCAGTTTTCTCTTCTGACTTCCCCTGATCTCCTGTTTTCGAATATTTTTCGTATTCCTGCCGTAAAACCTCTTGCCAATTTTGTAAATACGCCGTTTCTTGCTGCATAAATAATAATAACTGCTGCAGCCAACAGAAGTATCACAATCAGTATAATCTGAAGTATTTCAGACATACCATTTGCCTGCGTAACCTGATAAGGAGGCATTGCTGTTTCTTCTGCAGTGATTTCCTCTTCGATCACTTCAGGTGTATTTCCACTGCTCAAAAATAGTTTTAAAATTTTTACTATCAGTTTCAAAAAAATATTTATGAGTGCCATCATCTGTCTGTAAAACATAACTAAAAATGCAAATGCTATGCACAGGACCGCTGCAGTCTTTGCATTATATTTTCTTATTCCTGCAGGAAGATATCTTTCATCATAGTTTCTTGATGACATTACTCTGTTTAGATTACTGTAATTACAGAGAAAAAACCACAGAAAAATCATAAATATATATGGAATCATAAAACAAACTGAAAACACTGCTGCACTCATATATTTATTCAAACTTACAGCTGTGAAAAAATACAAAAATGAAGAAATGACAACATATGATGATCTGATTAAATCAGTCAGCGGCATTTTTCCTGCCTTTACTCCTGCCAGATACATAACAAAAAGAAGCAAACAAAAGAAAAACATGCTTTTCCCTGTCGCAAAATATATACCTGCTGCCGCAAGTCCTGATATAATTATCATTACATACACAGACATTCCTGATTTTCGTTTCATCCTGTCCGTAATTAAATCTGTAAGATAACCTGTACAAAGTGATGCAAGCGAAAATAATGCATAAATAAATATTTTTCCCGGAGATTCCGCGCTGCGAATTTCATTTATCTGTGTTGCTGTTACCAAAGGAAAAACCATAAGTGCAATCCATACAAGTGACAGAAAATTCATAATTATTAACTCCCTCCTGCCATATACGAATAAAGAAAATGTGCATTTATTTTCTCTGCTTTTATTACTTCACAGAACTCCGTTTCAAAAGAAGAAACGATAATTATTTCTGAATCACTGATCTCCGGAACAACACATGAAAGCAATCTGTCAAAGTTCTCTCCGATATCATATGTTATCTCTGCAAGCACCCTGAAAAGTGAGATCATATCAGCAGATCTAAGATCAAGTATCTGGCCGTTACGCTGATAATTGGATATAAGTCTTACTGTTTTTCCCTGACTGCAGTAATCACGTATAACTGCAGCACATAACCTTATGCATTTTTCTGTGCGTTCCGGAAAGGAAACACCCAAAGAGTCGAAAGGAGAAGACTGAATATTAAGAATAACTGTAATACTGATGTCAGAAGTATAATCATTTTTGCTGACCATCAGTTTCTGTTCCCTTGCTGTTGCATACCAGTTAATACTTTTCATACTGTCGGTAATCATGTATTCACGCACACCACTATAGAAAAAAGGATCTGATATGAGTCCGAAATCCATAAATATATCTCCTGATTCACTGCTCATTCCCTGTATTATCATACTATAATCATCACAGCGCGGCATTACTAAAACGGAAGTTCTGAAGCTTTCCGTATCTGCAAAAAAACTTTCCTTAACAGTACCGAGGATGTCGGACGCAGAAATTACAATGCTTTCTATTTTGAAATTCCCGCGCTTGAGACATTTTACTTTCCATGTTCTTCTTACCCGGCAGAAACTGCGAAGTGAGAAGAAACTTGTAACAAACCTTGTCTGATCTGTAACTGATGACTGAAGTTCAGAAAATTCGAGGTATTTTGGCAAGGAAAGTTCTGACTTTAACCATGGCACAGGAAAAAATTTCTTATTTGTAACTATCTCTGTAAATTCTATCTCATCACCCTCAAATGCCTGATCTGTACTGAAAAAACATTTGTAATCAACTCCGCGAAATATTATTTTTCTGTATATAGATATAATAGCTGCCATGAAAATGATGAAAAGAAGAATTACTGAAAACATCTCCATGAATTTATTCCTTTTCTGCCGGTACCGGCACGCTTAATACTGCTTTTCTTATTATTTCCCTTGCAGTTCCGGTTCTGTCGGAGGTCAGTTTATTTACAATGATTCTGTGTGAAAGAACATCCTGTGCAACAGCCTTTATATCATCCGGTACAACAAAATTCCTTCCGTTTACAGCAGCATAACATCTGGATGCTTTAAGAAGAGCAAGTGCTCCTCTTGGACTTACACCTGTTTTAACCTCCCCGCTGCTTCGGGTTGCATTTACAATACTTACGATATATGAAACAAGATCAGTATCTATATAAATATCATTTATCTCATCCTGTGCAGCTTTTATTTCATCCCCGTTTACAACAGGTTTAAGTTCTGAAAGCGGATCAGTTTTTTTACGTGATATTAACATTGATACTTCATTTTCAAATGAAGGATATCCCATTGAAATCTTCATAAAAAATCTGTCAAGCTGTGCTTCAGGAAGCGGAAATGTTCCCTGTGTTTCAATCGGATTTTCAGTTGCAATAACCATGAACGGTCTGTCAAGCTGATATGTAACTCCATGGTCACTTACCTGACGCTCCTCCATACATTCGAGGAGACTTGACTGTGTCCTCGGTGTTGCTCTGTTTATCTCGTCAGCAAGAAGAATATTTGTAAAAACCATTCCTTTGCTGAATACAAAATCTCCCTGTTTCTGATTAAAATATTTTAATCCTGTAAGTTCTGACGGAAGAAGATCCGGAGTAAACTGTATTCTCTTAAAATCCACTCCAACTGAAGAAGCAAGTGACTTTGCAACAGTTGTCTTTCCGGTTCCCGGCATATCTTCAATAAGAACATGACCTTCGCATAACAAACAGATAAGCACTTTGTCTATTACCTCATCCTTACCGGAAATAACCTTTTTCATATTTTTCTTTATTCTCTCAAAAACCTCAGATGCATACATCATAATTCACCCCACTGAAAAAATTACTTTATAATATTATCATAAAAAAGATCATTTGTCAAAAAATAGATTTATAAAAATTTACCTTTTATTTTTCAGTATTTTATGTTATAATCAATGTAAT
>JAEDJV010000158.1 GCA_016296165.1 Oscillospiraceae bacterium
GAAGAATTTGATGCAAAACCATGGAATGAACCTTCCCCCATTGACTTAATTGTATAAGGAATGACCAGATCTCCAGTAAAATAATTGCAGTTTTTAAAAGCATATTCTCCGACAGTTGTCAGATGTACTGATCTGTGTTCAGGATCCGTATCCCACTCCGGATTATCTTGCAGAATCATTTCACCAAGCAGCAGTCTTCCGTTAAAAGCACAGCTTTCAAACGCAGACACACCTATTGTAAGAACTGTGTTCTTTATTGTAAGATTACCAGTGATGTTACTGTATGTATAATTATACTTAACATTAATTTTCTGCCCATCACGCTCTTCCTTATATTCATAATAATTATATGTATCCATGTTATGGAAAAGATGATCACCTATATGTTCAACGCGTCCTCCGATAGTAACTCCGTTAAATTTTGAACCCAGGAATATCGGATTGCTTCCGTCTCCAAGTGTATTGTTAGCATTTGAAGAACCGAAAACAGTCAGTGAACCATTTCCTGTTCCTGTAAAGAAAAATGATTTAGGATGAATTTCATAAACACTTTTTGGAATGGTAACATTGTCAAACTGCACACTAAAAAAGGCACTTGGTCCGATTTTCTCAACACCATCTTCAATAATAAGATCTCCACTAATTCCCGAAAAATCATAATTAGGAGATCCACCTAAAGGAGAATCAATTACATTATCATTTTCATCTTTCATGTTATCTCCAAAATCGTAGAACAGCCTGTTGTTAAACTGACTATGACTTATTACCTTTACATTACCTCCTATTGTAACGCCATTAAAGTGTGCCGAAGAGAACAACGGTGCACCATCGGAATTTAAATTAGGATTTCCTAAGTTTCCATTTGCATCAGAAGTACCGTACACTTTTAATTTACCGAGTTTTTCAGGCGGAGTAGATTCAGCAAACTGCTTGAACGCACATCTTTCCATGTAATTTACCGTTTTAGGAATATAAAGACCGCCTTCGACTCTACGGCAGCGTGCAAATGCGCCTTCATAAATTTTCTGGATATGACCATTGTCAAGTGAAAGTCCGGTTATATTTTCACAGGTATCGAATGCAAAGTTTCTAATTTCCTGGACTTCGCCTCTTATATCAAGTTTTCCGGAAAGCCTTCCACCGAATTGGAATGCATATTCTTTTATGATTTTTACACTTCCGCCAATTGTTATATTTGAGTAATTTGAATTTCTGAAAATTGAGTTTGTTCCGTCGCCGAGAATTCCCACTTCTTTTCCGTCAACCGTTTCTTTTCCGGAACAGCCGTATATAGTAAGGGAACTTCCGCTTCCGGAGTTTTCAAATGCAGAACTGCCGATTGAAGTTACTGAATCAGGTATTGATACAAGACCGATACTTCTTCCGTTATAGAACGCCCTGCTTCCTATAGAAGTTAAAGTAGTCGTAAAGCTCAGGTCACCTGACATTTTTGAGCAGTTTTCAAAAGCACTGTCGCCGATAGTCTGAACTGATTTCAGCTCTGCAATGCCGGTCAGATTTGAACAGTTTTCAAAAGCATGTGCACCTATGCTTGTAACTTTAGGCATTGATATTGTTCCGTCAAGTCCGGTACAGCCGTAAAAGGCATTTTCTCCAATAATTTCCAATCCGGATTTTAAATCCAGCGAACCTGTTATCCCTGAATAATCTGCTATAAGAGTTTTTTTACTCAGACTACCTTCAGTAGTTGTTTCCTCACCTGAAGGAGTGTTTGTTTCCCCACCTGTGGAAGTAGTCGATTTATTATCAGGATCATCAGGATCATAGTAATTCAGATCAAGTTCATCTGACTGTGCATTATGAAAAGCATTTGCTGATATTTCCTGAACTATACCGCCAACTTTTATACCATTAAACTTCGCTTCTGTAAAAATAAAAGAACCCAGTTTTGTTCCGTCACTATAAGAACCAGCGTTAATCTCAAGCGGACCTTGCTTAGAAGTATTTTTCGCAAATTGCTGGAATGCACAGTTACCTATACCTTTGGTAACAGATGAAGGTATCGTGAGACCACCTTCAAAGTTTATGCAGTCTTTGAACGCTTCCATGCCTATTTTCTCCAAACTATTGCTTAAAGTTAATGAACCGTTCAATCCTACGCACCCCATAAATGCTCTTGATCCAATCTGGGTTACTGTCGAAGGAATATTCAGATCTCCTGTAAACCCTAAACATCCGTTAAAAGTAGCATCATTTATAACTGTCAGTCCTTCCGGAAGCTCAAGCTCGCCGGTAAATCCAGCACATCCTTCAAACGCACTCTTTCCTATAGTAGTTACTGAATCGGATATTACAAGATTACCTTTAATGTCGTTATATGGAGTGCTTCCATTTACAGGTGAATTTTTAAACGCATACGCACTGATTTCTTTAATTTTTGTTCCTATAATTTTTACATTATTAAACTTTGCATTTGTGAAAATAAGACCACCAAGTGTTTGTCCCTGATTTGAAGAACCGCCCTCTATAACCAGTTCACCAATTTTGTTGTCATTATTGTTATTATTATCAAAATTATAAGAACCTGCAAAAGAATCAAATGCAAATTGTCCGATTGATTCAACCGTTTCCGGAATAACAAGACCGCCTGTTGCTTTTTTACAGTTTCCAAATGCGTACTGTCCAATCTTCACCACTTTATTAAGGTTAAGATTTCCATTGTATGATTGACAGTCATAAAAGGCATATGCTTCAATATTATTTACATTATCTCCAATTATCAAATCTGTAAAGTTGCTGTTTTGAAACGCTGAAGCTCCTATGGTCTCAACGTTACCACCTATAATGAGATATGATTTATCATTTATAAGGCTAAATTGAAAGTTTTGGAATGTATTATCATCTATCTTTTCAACAATTCCACCTATAGAAAGTTTATTTACATTTAATTTTATATCATTTCCGAAAATGTCTTTAGTTAAAACAGCTTCACAGTTCTTTCCATCAATTACCGCTGCTCTTACTGCATTAACTGATTGATTTACGGAATTCGTATTTAATTCTCTGAGCTCGGAGCAACCATTTATAACCATTTCCCCATTAGGCAGACCGAAATTACTAAAGGCATTTTTTCCAATGCTTATTACAGAATCCGGAATTACAAACTGATTCGTCTGTCTCAGATTGCTGCAATTTTGAAAAGCTCCTTCTCCTATGATTTTTACTTTAGTACCAATATTTAAATATTCGATGTTTCCTCCGTTCAAAAACGCATAAGAAGTAATTGTATCAGCATCACAGTTTTCCAGCGTTACACTTTTAACACTATTATTATTGTAAAGAATTTTTTTTGAATAATCAATCTGAAGAGGTAAAACATCAGGTTTACCGATCTGCTTTATCACCGACATCTTTCCGTCATCAATATAGTAAAGAGTATCGTTGCCGTAGGATATCTCTATAAACGGATTGCTGTTGTCAGGTTTTACATTCATCTGCCAGTATCCACTGATTTCTCTTGGTACATCCATAGTCTCTGAATTTCCAATATACTTATCAAGATATACGTAACGTGTATTACCACTTTCTGGAAGAGTATAAAATACATAGTCAGGTGCCGTTATCGTCGCCTGTGTATCTACTGAAACCATCGTATATCTTGTTTCCACATCAGTATAGTCAATATAAAGTTCACCCTTGTATGCACTTTTTAAAGCATTCAGAGTATCACTGTCATTCTGTTCTGTTATTTTACCGGCATGATCTGGATTGGTTGAAATAAGATATCCGCCATTATCAGAAAAATGTTCCAGCTTTTCTGAATGTTCAACAGATGCTTTGGTCATTGTGCTGTCGTTTACACTTATAGTATAATTTGCATTTACAGTAAGCCCATCAAGTCTGAAAACTGTGTCAACCGCATTATTATACTCTGCAGATAATGTGAAATCACTGCTTAATGAACCAATAGTTTCAGAGGTTTTACTTTCAGAATCATAGTAGTAAATATTTCCGCTGCCAACACTACAATTAAGCTTATTTATAATCTCGTTTTCATCAGTATTGTTTGAATCCGAAATATAAAATCCGTTTTCATTATCTTTTGATGTAATATGTTTAACATCTGTTTTTACAACGCCAGTGTCAGAAAGAAAATCATCACTTCCGTCCTTCTGAATTTTTAATTCAAATTCCCCTGTGATTTGAAGTTTGTCAATCTCAAACGATGAATCATCTGTACCTGCTTTATAATCAAGTGTAATACTATTTTTTAAGGTACTTACAGTACCAACCTTATGTTTTATGCCAGTCGACGGATTCTGATACCAGATATCAGCTGCATATGCACTACTGTTTAATTTATCAATTATACTCTGGTCTCCGCCTTCAGGATAAACAATGTTCGTCTGACCGGAAGGAACAAAGAAATATCCTTCCTCTGAACTGTTTGTGATATGGTAAACTTCCTGCCTTTTTATACAGGCAAGCTTTTCAACTTTACCGGTCGGAAGCTTTACATTCACATTTTCATTTACAAATACTTTTAGTTTGTCAGTATCAAATTTTTCTTTATCGCCTTTAGTATATTCGATATCAGTATCTCTAAATGTGCTTTCTTCTGTTTTTTCAATTACTTCGTGAACTGTGACCGGAGTATAGCTGTAACTCTTGCTCTGTGCATCATAAGACTTGTAGTATTCCTGATATGCAATAACAAGACTGTCTCTGTAACCGTTCTGAAACTCACTGATTAATGTACCTTCCTGATCAAGAATTTCTTCCAGATTTGTCTTGTCAGCTGAATCTGTACCGCAAAAAACACCAGCCCATGTTTTACCTGAATTGATTACAGACATATCCGTTATTACATAGCCATTCTTAATGTATTTACTTTCACCAATGTATTCAATATGACTAAAACTTGGTTTGTCTGCTGTTCCTGTATAGGAAGGAGAAACACTAAATGAATTCGCAAAATTTGTCACAGCTGCAATCGGCTGTCTCGCACTTACTGAAAGCCCTTTACTTGTATCAACCTTATTTTCACTGATTATATGCTGGAAATCATTAGTTTCTTTCAAATTTATATCAATGTTTATTCCATCAACTTCAGAATTACTCTGAACATACCAGTCTCCGTCACGCTGAATCCAGCCTATTTTAATATTATTTGTATCCGCATAATTAATACCGCCAACAAAATAGTTGATTTCCTTGTTCCAGCCCTCCTTGAACACAGCAGAACCGCATGTTCCTTCTGCAGGAGGCCAGTTAGATTTATCATTAAACTCCTCTTCTGTAAGATCCTTTACAATTACTTTACCCTTTGATTTGGTTAAAAACTTATACTTACTTTCTTTAGTTGAAAATGTATCGTGGTAATAAACGCTGATCCATTCAGCTTTCTTACCAAGTGTTGTCGTAATACCGGCAATTTGGTACTCTGGATTTTTTTCATTAACCTCA
>JAEDJV010000159.1 GCA_016296165.1 Oscillospiraceae bacterium
TCCTGAAGAACCAAAGCCAACAAACGAAGAAGTTCTTCTTGGGGAGATCAGAGACATCTTGAAAAGCAACCGTAAAAACTGATTTTTTATTATATTATATAAAAAAACACAGCTTCAGGTATCTTGATGCTGTGTTTTTTGCTTTTTTAATAAAATTCTCTTGCAAATTATCCTTCAAAAGTGGTATAATAAACATTATTAGTTTCTTTCAAAAAATATATCATCAGAATACATTTTTTCCAGTCTGATATTTATTGCTTTACTGAGACCACATCCGGCAAAGCAGAGAAGAAACCATAATACTGAAAATGGAAGACATATCTGTCCGAAAAGATTTGCCGGCATGTCTGAATAATCCCATACATTCCAGCCCATTATTATATTTACAAGCACTCCTACAGCAAATTCTATAGCGGTAATAAAAAGTGACCCGGTAAAACATCTTTTCATCAGATTCATTTTACTTTCAGTTGATATATGATATATAAATGCAAGGCACACGCCTCCTGTAAGGGTCATTGACCAGTGGGTATGTCCCCTTGCTGCTATTTCAATAAGGCTGTACAGAAAGCAGCCGAACAAAAACACATAAGCCATTTCTCCGGTTTTCCGCAAGGCTTATCAACTCCTTTGATTCAGATGTATTATTATTATCCTGAATTTAAGGATATATATTCATAGTAATTAATAGTTAATCTATTAATATAAAGGTAAAATATAAGGCATTACTAATACGTATATTTTACCAGAATAATCAGAAAGGGATGTCCTATGAGAAAAAGCGGTATATTAATGCATATTTCCAGTTTGCCTTCCCAGTATGGTATTGGTAAACTTGGAATTGAAGCATACAGATTTGTCGACTTTCTGGATGAATGTCAGGTCGGTCTGTGGCAGATTCTTCCGTTATCTCCTACCAGTTACGGTGATTCGCCGTATCAGTCATTTTCTGCGTTTGCCGGAAATCCATATTTTATAGATTTTGAGCTTCTTGAAAATGACGGATTACTCCACAGAACTGAATACAGCAATATACAATGGGAAAAAAGCTCTGATACAATAGACTACGACTTTTTATACAACAATGTCTATGAGGTGCTAAGAAAAGCTTATTCCAGATTTACTCCTGCACAGGAGTACAAACTCTTTGAAATGATCAGCAGGGACTGGCTGGATGATTACGCACTCTTCATGAGTTTAAAATTCCATTACAACGGAGCTGCATGGTATGAATGGCCTAAAAATATTGCAATGTATGAAAATGAAGCTGTTGACTATGCAAAAAAACTCCTTGCTGATGAAATTAAATTTCACAAATTCATTCAGTTCTGTTTTTACAGACAATGGAAGCAATTAAAAACATACGCAAATGAAAAAGGCATAAAAATAATAGGTGATATTCCTATCTATGTTTCGCACGACAGCGTTGAGGTCTGGAAAATGCCGGAACTCTTCCTTCTTGATGAAACCAAAACACCTATAGCTGTAGCCGGATGTCCTCCGGACTGTTTCTCACCTACCGGTCAGTTGTGGGGCAACCCTTTGTACAACTGGAAATATCATTATCGTACTGACTTTGACTGGTGGATTAAAAGACTTAAAAATGCTTCTGAAATCTATGATATAATCCGTATAGATCATTTCAGGGGATTTGAAAGCTATTACTGTATTCCTTATGGCAATGAGACTGCTGAAGTCGGAATCTGGCAGAAAGGTCCTGATGCTGAACTTTTCAGAAAAGCAGAATCAGTACTCGGAAAACTGAATGTAATTGCAGAAAACCTTGGTTTTATTACTCCTGAAGTGCAGCGTATGCTGGATAAAACCGGTTACCCTGGTATGAAGGTTGTAGAATTCGGATTTTCTGACAGTGAAAATGAATATCTGCCTCACAACTTTGATACTACAGAATGTTATTCATACACTGGAACACATGATAATGACACTCTTACTGGATGGTACAAATCTCTTGATACTGAATCTCTTGAATTCTGCAGAGAGTACCTCAATGTAAAATATGACAGAGAAATACCCGACGCAATGCTGCGTCTTGTATGGTCTGGAATCTCCGAAGCAGCTATTGCACAGTTTCAGGATTTTATCGGTGCGGGAACAGAAGCACGTATGAACATTCCGTCCACTCTTTCAGGTAACTGGACATACAGGGCGCAAAAAACAGACTTTACAAAGGAACTTAAGGATAAAATACTTAAGCTCAACATACTCTATAACAGATGCAGCAAACCAATTGTAAAAAAGGAAAGGATTGAAAATAATGAACAAACAAACATTTCTGACAGATTTAAAATCAGAACTTGAACATCTCAGAAAGGAAAACATAACATCACCTCATGTCCTCCACAATGTGCTGAGCGAGACAATCATGAAGCATATTTCTAAAGACTGGAAAAACAGCCGAAGGTCTCATATCGATTCAAGAAGAGCATGTTATTTCTCCATGGAATTTCTTATCGGACGTTCCATTTTCAACAACCTTCTCTGTCTTGATATTTACAATGAAGTATCAAATATTTTTGAAGAATTCGGATTTTCAGTTTCAGAACTTGAGGAAACCGAAGACGCTGCACTCGGAAACGGCGGTCTTGGCAGACTCGCCGCATGTTTTCTCGATAGCGCTGCAACAATGAATGTACCCCTTGACGGATACGGAATCAGATACAAATACGGTCTTTTCAAACAGAAAATCGAAAACGGTTTTCAGACCGAAGAAGCTGACAACTGGACAAAATACGGCGATGCATGGTCCGAACGTCATGATGAAGATGCTGTAGAAATAAAATTCAGCGACCGCACAGTTCTTGCCGTTCCTTATGATATTCCGATAACAGGCTATGGCACAAAAAATATCGGAACATTAAGACTCTGGCAGTCTGAGGCTCTCACAGACTTTGATTTCAGACTTTTCAATGAACAGAAATATATCGAAGCAAATGCACAGAAAATCTATGCAGAAGATATTTCAAGAGTTCTCTATCCTAATGATGATACAAGAGAAGGAAAAAAACTCAGATTAAGACAGCAGTATTTCTTCTGCAGCGCATCACTTAATGACATAATTAAAAAGCACAAGAGGGTACACAAAGACATCAGGACTCTCTGTGATTATGTAACAATCCAGCTTAACGACACTCACCCTGTCATCTCAATTCCTGAACTCATCAGACTTCTTACTGTAAACGAAGGAATGACTTATGATGAAGCTTTCACTCAGGCTAAGAAAATTTTCAATTATACCAACCACACAATTATGCCTGAGGCCCTTGAAAAATGGGATACTGCTCTGGTCAGGGAACTTCTCCCTGAAATATATGACATCATATTTATGATAAATGAAAACTTCATTGCTGATATGTACAGATCCGAAGTTGAAGCTGAAAAAATCAGCAAAATGATGATTATCAAGGATAATATGATTCACATGGCAAATCTGGCAACTTACTGTTCAACTTTTGTAAACGGTGTCGCTGAAATTCATACAGAAATCCTTAAAGCCTCCACTCTCCATGACTGGTATGAAGTTTATCCGGACAAATTCCAGAACAAGACAAACGGTATCACCCAGAGAAGATGGCTCGCCCTCTGTAACAAGGAACTTTCCGGTCTTATTACAGGACTGCTTGGCAGCAACAAATGGATAACTGAACTTTCTGAACTTAAAAACCTCGTTTCCTACGCTGATGACAAACAGATTATAAAGAAGTTCAAAGAAATAAAGAAAGAAAAGAAAACTCAGCTTGCTGATTTTATTCTTAAAAAAGAGGGTATCAGCATTAATCCTGACAGCATCTTTGATATTCAGATTAAACGTCTGCACGAATACAAGAGACAGCTCCTCAATGCATTCTCTATTCTGTATATTTACTTTGGAATCAAGGACGGCTCAATAAAGAGCTTTACACCAACCACATTTATCTTCGGTGCAAAATCAGCTCCCGGCTACAGACGTGCTAAAGCTATCATCAAGTATATTAACGAGATAGCTGCATTTATAGAAAAAGATCCGGAAGTAAATAAACTTATCAAGGTAGTGTTTGTTTCCAATTATAATGTTTCATATGCTGAAAAACTCATTGCAGCAGCTGAAGTTTCAGAACAGATTTCAACTGCCGGAACAGAAGCTTCCGGTACAGGAAACATGAAACTCATGCTTAACGGTGCAGTTACACTTGGCACTCTCGATGGTGCAAATATTGAGATTGTTGAAGAAGCAGGCATGGAAAACAACTATATTTTCGGTGCAACAGTTGAAGAACTTGAAAAAATTATGCCTGAATACTGCAGCCGTAAGATTATTTCTGAAAACGCAAAAATCAGAAAAGTTGTCGAAACACTTATCGACGGAACATTTAGCGACGGCGGAAGCGGTGACTTTAGAGAACTCTACACTTCACTCCTTGACGGTGCAAGCTGGCACAAACCGGATAACTATTATCTCCTCGGTGATCTTGAAAATTACGTCGAAGCAAAACTCAGATGCAACAGAGACTACAAAGACGAAGAATCATTCGGTAAAAAAATGTGGTTAAATATGTGCAATGCCGGCAAATTCAGTTCAGACAGAACAATAGCTGACTATGCTGAAAACATCTGGCTTTTAAAGTAATACTGTCAGGTTATTTATAAAAAATAATAAGCTGTACGAAGTAATATTCTTCGTACAGCTTTTATCTGTTATCGGATACGCATGGAGCCAGTAAAGTCAGCAGATGTGCGGGATATTATTTAAATAATTATTCATAATAATAACGACAAGATATAATATACATCTCATCATTCTCAATTTTGTAAATTAATCTGTTTACCTCATCAATACGTCTGCTCCAGAACCCCTGATAATTATATTTTAAAGATTCCGGTTTGCCAATGCCTTCAAAAGGACTGCAGTCAATTGCTTTTATCAAAGCATGTATACGTTTTATAGTTTTTTTATCCTCACCAAACCAATACATGTAATCATCCCATGCTTCATCAGTCCAAAGCTTATTCATCTTCAGAAATCTCCATCAGTTCATGCTTTTTGGCATTTTTCAACTGTGCAATCGAACGGTCAAGGTGATTAGTGTTCGCTTTGCTGTAAAAATAATCATCAGATGAATTAGAATTAGACATAGTAACAGCAAAAGGTAAACCTTGACACATAATCGCTTGTTTAATAAACATATTAAATGCTGTTGTCATATTAAGTCCTAGTGAATTGAAAAGGATCTCTGCTTTTTTCTTATCATCACAATCAATACGCATTGTTACACTTGAAGTTTGTGACATAAAATCAACCCCTTTGAATTTCTTTATTCATATTATCTTCTTGAGTAGATGTAGGGATTGCTCCCTACACCCCTCACAGAACCGTACGTGCAC
>JAEDJV010000160.1 GCA_016296165.1 Oscillospiraceae bacterium
CAGGTGGTGATGTTAGTGGAAATTTAGGTGCGAAAACATTCAATTACAATGATGCACAGAGTTTAAATCTTCATGTTGGCGCAGATTCAACATCTAACAATAAGATTAATATGAAGATTGACTTTATGGGCGCTAAAAGCCTTCACATTGATGGCCTTCAGGTGGCAGGAAAAACTTCTGCTCCGGCAACAAGAGCGATTGATACGATTACGGAAGCAATTCAGAAGGTGTCCACTCAGAGATCTTCACTTGGTGCTATCCAGAACAGATTAGAGCACACCATTAACAACCTGGATAACGTTGTTGAAAATACAACAAGTGCTGAATCTGCTATCCGTGATACAGATATGGCTTCTGAAATGGTTAAGTATTCTAACAACAACATCTTAGCTCAGGCAGGACAGAGTATGTTAGCACAGGCTAACCAGACGAACCAGGGTGTATTAGCTCTCATCGGTTAATTAGAGTTCAGACACTATCCATAGAATTAAAGGCAGGCAAAATGCTTGCCTTTTTTTCTGTTTAAAATCATTAAAAATATATTTTGAAATTTTAAAAAAAAATATTAAAAAGGACTAAAGTAAACAAAATATTCTCCGATATATAAAGTGAAAGTAATCATGAAACGGTGATTATAAATAAAGAGATAAATCATACAGGAAGTATTTTCTTATTCAAGGAGGAACGATTATGGTAGTACAGCACAATCTTACAGCAATGAACTCTAACAGAATGTTAGGCGTAACAACATCAGCACAGGCTAAGTCCACAGAGAAGTTATCTTCCGGTTATAAGATTAACCGTGCAGCAGATGATGCAGCAGGATTATCTATTTCCGAAAAGATGCGTAAACAGATCAGAGGTCTTACACAGGCATCTTCCAATGCACAGGACGGTATCTCAGCAGTTCAGACAGCAGAAGGTGCTTTAACAGAAGTACACGATATGCTTCAGAGAATGAACGAATTAGCAGTTAAGGCAGCTAACGGAACAAACAGTGAAGACGATCGTAATTACATCCAGGATGAAATTGATCAGTTAGTAACAGAAATCGACCGTGTTGCTGAAACAACCAAATTCAATGAGACATACTTACTTAAGGGTGATGCTAATAAGACTAAGGTTACAGACACAGTATATAACAACTATGACTTATCTTTAGTAGAAGCTGAGATGGCTGCAGGCGGAAAAATTGATGTTACAACAACCAGTACAGCTGGTGAAATTAAGTTATCTTTCACATCCGGTATTGTAGCCGGTGATAAGTGGAATGGTAAGACTGTTACATCCGGTGGCACAGCTAAAGAAGGTGAAATCACTCTTGCATGTGCAAGAGAAGCAGAAGTTGCTGCCATGAATGAGGTACTTAACAAATATGCCAAAGAAATGGGTATTGATACTGCAGTCACCTTTACTGCAAGTACAGCAGCTACACCGGCAGCAGTTGATGCAACTCAGACACTTGGCTCTAAAGATTTTGTATATCCGGCAGCACAGAGTTTAAATCTTCATGTAGGTGCAGATCCATCTTCTAACAATAAGATTAATATGAAGATTGAATCTATGGATGCAAGCAGTTTACATATCAAAGATTTACAGGTGGCAGGCAAGACTTCTGCTCCTGCAACAAGAGCAATCGATACTATCGCAGAAGCAATCCAGAAGGTATCTACTCAGAGGTCTGCACTCGGTGCTATCCAGAACAGATTAGAGCATACGATTGCTAACTTAGATAACGTTGTTGAAAATACAACAAGCGCTGAATCTGCTATCCGTGATACAGATATGGCAACGGAAATGGTTAGATATTCTAACAATAATATCCTTGCTCAGGCAGGACAGAGTATGTTAGCACAGGCTAATCAGGCTAATCAGGGAGTGCTTTCACTTCTTCAGTAATCAGCAAAATAAAATATTGAATAGCGAGAAGGGACGAGAAATCGTCCCTTTTTTCATAAAAGGATATAGAAATGAAATTAACAATTACCTTAATGGTCTCAAATAGTATTGATACAATTGAAAAATGTATGGAATCACTGAAACCCATTCTGGAACAGGTGGAAAGTGAATTAATCGTGGTAGATACCGGCGGGACAGATGGTTCCATTGATATTGCGAGAAAATATGCAACGGAAGTGGTGCCTTTTAAGTGGTGCAATGATTTTGCGGCAGCAAGAAATGCAGGGGTTTTTAAGGCTTCCGGTGAGTGGCTTATGTATCTGGATGATGATGAATGGTTTGAGGATGTTACAGAAATCATAGAGTTCTTTCAGACGGGAGAGTATAAAAATTATGAGGTAGCATCCTATATTGTGCGTAATTATTCTGATTTTGAAGGAAAAAAATGGGTAGAAAGCCGGAGAAACGGTCTGGTACATTTTTCGCCCAAAGTTTTTTTTTACAGACCTATTCATGAGGTACTTCATCACACATCCGAACCGGAAAAAATAATGAAATGCTATGTGCATCATTATGGCTATGTGTACAAGACCAGGGAAGAAGAATTAAAACACTCGGAGCGAAATTTATCTATTATCAAAGAAGAAATAAAAAAATTTCCAAACGACCATCATTATATCATGCAGATAGCACAGGAATATCGTGCTCTGGATGATTTTGAGACAATGAAGAACTACTGTATTAACGGAGTAAAAAGACTACCTGTAGAAACTGACTACCAGAAACGTATTGTTGGATGGCTGGCAGCGAATGTAATTCATGCGGAAATATCCATGAAGGATTATTCTTCTGCCTACGCACATGCTAAGAAGTATGTAGAATTTGACTGGCTCAATCCATTAGCTCGTGCGATGATAGCATATAAAGGCTTGTTATTGGCAAAAGAAAGAGCAGAAACAGCTAATATGCTGGAGCTGTTTGCTATCATGCATCAATCGCTAATGTATTATAAAGAACATCCGGAAGCATTTTATGCGGATGATGTTCTGGGCTTGGGTGAGGTAAACAAGCCGGATATATTATTGGGCGGATATTTTTTTGTGATACCTATCTTAATTTCAGAAAAACGTTATAAAGAGGCTGAAAAATATGTTGATTATATGATACAATTTATAGAAGACTATTTAGCCGAGAAACGAAAAGATGGGATGAGCGAAACGGAAATTTCATCTTTTATTCAGAAAACACCGGAAATTAATTTTGGTGTAAAACTTAGGGATGTCTTTAGGAATGAAATGTCGGAAATAGACCGGGCAAGAGAGTTAAAGGAGTTAGCAATTCTTGTGCCGGATATGGCAGAATATTGTAAATACTTGATTCAAGGCGCGCCTAAAGAAGAAATAAATCCGGAATTTTACGAATTGGCAAAACAAGTGAAAACCATGATTTATCAGTTTATTGAAAAAGGTGATACCGGTTCTGCAATTCAGACGCTGAATCAGTTAGAGAAGCTGGTGCCGAATGATCCGGAACTGGAAGAGATAAGGAAGCTTCTTGATAGATAAAAGCATAATTAACAAAATTGGAGAGTTATTAATGAGAAAAGCTCAAAAGGAACAGGCGGAGGGCTTTATCAAACTGCTTGAACAGGCCCATGAAGAGATAAAAGTCAATATTGAAAAAGGAAATCTGCAGCCGGTTCTTGTTACTCTGGCAGACTGTCAGGACGGAGCAATTGCCATGGGGAATTTGATTGAAGCTTCCGAAGGAGAAGGATTTGTAACCATTTCTTATTTAGAAAAGTATTGTGAAGCAGTTTTTCAGATTCATGAAAGCATTTTAGCCGGTGATTCCGTTGACGCGAATAAAATAGTAAAGAAACTGAAAAAAGGTTTGATACAGATTGAAAACAGTGTACGCAATGATATAAAAGTGCGGAAAGAAGTTGTGTTTTTTCCCTATAAAGCCTCCATGTGGGATTCGTTGGAAAGCGTATATCTTGCTGCAAAGGAAGATCCTGATTGTGATGCCTATTGTGTGCCGATTCCGTACTTTGACAGAAATGCAGACGGCAGTCTGGGTCAGATGCATTATGAGGGTAATGAATATCCGGAAAATATAGAAGTGATTGATTGGAGAAGCTACAAGCTTGAAGAAAGAAGACCGGATGTTATTTATATCCATAATCCATACGATGCCTGTAATCGTGTAACATGTGTTCATCCTATTTTTTTTAGTACCAATTTAAAAAAATATACTGAAAAGCTTGTGTATATTCCATACTTTGTCTTACAGGAAGTAGAGCCGGATGACCAAAATACGATAGATAAAATGAAACTTTTTTGTTTTCTTCCGGGAGTAATCAATGCGGATAAGGTAATTGTACAGTCAGAAAAAATGCGTCAAATCTATATCAATGAGTATGAAAAAGCCGCACGTGCAAACGGGATAGATACGGACAGAAAACAATTGGAGGAAAAGTTTCTCGGAACCGGTTCCCCTAAGTTTGATAAGGTGCTTAACACAAGAAAAGAAGATTTAGAGATACCTAAAGAATGGCTTAAAATCATTCAAAAGCCGGATGGGAGCTTTAAAAAGATTATTTTTTACAATACAAGCATTTCAGCGCTTTTACGTCATGAGGAGCAGATGCTTGTAAAAATGAAAAGTGTATTTAAAATCTTTAAGGAAAATCAAGCTGAGGTGGCATTGCTTTGGCGCCCGCATCCGTTGATTCCTACTACAATCAAGTCCATGCGTCCGCAGTTGTGGGAAGCGTACAGAAAAATAGTAGAGGAATACAAGGCCGAAGGCTGGGGAATTTATGATGATACTGCGGATATGGATAGGGCAGTAGTGCTGAGTGATGCGTATTATGGCGATGTAAGTAGTATTGTGCCGTTGTATCAGAAGACAGGGAAACCGGTGATGATACAGGACTGTGAATGGATTTTAAATAATAAGAACCAATGGTCTCAACTTTCGCTTGACGGGGGAACTGCTTTTGAAAATATGATATGGTGCACTAGGACAATTGATAGTGCAGTCTATACCATTGATATGAACACGGCAGAAGTGAACTATGTAGAAAATCTTGCAAAGAATGAAATGGAAAGAAGAGCTTATTTTGGTGTTGTTGAAAATGAAAAGAAACTTTATTTTATGCCGGGGATGTCCAACTTTTTTGCAGAATATAATCCACACACAAAGGCAAAAAGACTGTATCCTTATAAAGTAAAAACAGACAAACCCAATGGGCTGTATGGTTCATTAGTAAAACATAAACAAGTGATATATATGTTCCCTGTAAGAGAAAAATGCATATGTAAATTTAATATGACGACAGGAGAGCATTACTTTATCAAATTACCTGAAGTGCCGACAGAAGATAAGGAAAAAATCTATAAAGGGGGCTATTTTACAAGACGAAATGTGATTTATAAGAACATGGTAAT
>JAEDJV010000161.1 GCA_016296165.1 Oscillospiraceae bacterium
GTGGTGATGGGGTTGTACATATGGTTGTTTTTTATTTTTGCTGTCTGATTATTTCGTTTTGTCTTTTTATCTTTCAGATTATTTATGACAGACGAAATAGTGTAAATCAATATATTATGCTTGTATGTGTAATAATTGCTAACGGCGGATATCTCGCCCAGGTGTGTTCTCAGAGCCTTTCGGAGATGTTACTTGCCGTTAAGATGTCCTATGTTGGCGGGTGTTTTCTACCGATGCTCTTTTTTCTGACAATCTGTGAGGTATGTCATGTAAAGATTAAGCCGTCTGTGAAAAATATCCTGTATATCCTGCAGACTCTGTTCTATTCGGGTGTATGTACGATAGGTGTTACGGACTTATATTACATAGATCCACAGTTTAGCGTTGACAATGGTCTGGCACATCTGACCAAGACATACGGTCCTCTTCATAAATTTTATCCCATTACAATGTATGGATATGTTATTGTCTCGGTAATTGTTGGAGTGTATGCGCTTGCCAAGAAAAGATCAGTACACAAAAAGAATCTTGTGTATCTTCTGATCTTCTTCATTTTATCAACGATAAGTTATGCAGTCCAGAAGGTTTCAGGACTTACTCTGGAAATCACACCTCTAATCTATACGTTTCTGGTTTCAATCTCCATGATATATGTTCATGAGTCTAATTTTTTTACTGTGTATGAAAATAAAGACATTGTGGACAAACAGCTTAATAAAGTCGGATTTGTTACATTTAACAAACGTTTCAGATATATGGGCTGCAACGAAATAGCCGAAAAAATATTTCCGGAAATACGTGATTTCAAAATAGGATACCCCGTTATAAATGCGAGTGAAACGTTTGAAGTTAATATAATGGACACCCTGAAAAAATATACTCATATTGTACATAACAAATCAGAAAGCAAAGTCTCCTCCTTCCGTAAAGACGACAGAAAATACGAATGCATTGTTCATCCTTTGCTTAATTTCAGTAAATCCTGCAAGGGATATACAATTGAAATAAAAGACGAAACGGATCATTATAAAGCACTTGAACTTTCAGAAAATTTTAATAAAAAACTTGCTGATGATGTAGAAAAAAAGACAAAACAGATACGCGATATTCAGCAGAAAACTATTCTTGGAATGGCGCAGATGGTTGAATCAAGGGATCTGAGTACGGGCGGACACATTAAAAGAACCAGTGAAGTTGTAAGGATTTTTTCAAAGAAACTTCTTCAGTCTGATATGAAGTTCGATTCAGAATTTCTTGAACTTGTAATCAGAAGTGCGCCTATGCATGATTTGGGCAAGATAGGGGTAGATGATGCTATCCTTAGGAAACAGAGTCGTTTTACTGAGGAAGAATACTCAAAAATGAAAATTCATTCTGAGATAGGTTCAGAAATTGTCAGAAATGTTCTTACCGATGTTGAGGAAGAAGCGTTTGTAGAAGTCGCTGTGAATGTGGCGCATTATCATCACGAAAAAGTAAACGGAAAAGGTTATCCTGAAGGTCTGGTCGGTGATCAGATACCGATTGAAGCCAGAATAATGGCTCTTGCAGATGTATTTGACGCTTTGGTTTCAAAGAGATGCTATAAGGAGTCGTATTCTTTTGATAAAGCTTTTGAGATTATAAAAAATGACGCTGGTACTCATTTTGATGCCAAGCTCACAGAAATATTTCTTCAGTGCCGTCCTGAACTGGAACAGTTCTACAGTACATATGAAAAAACATAAAACACAGAGAGAGCAGTTTCTTTCTGTGTTTTTTATTTTAAGAAAGCGTGAAAAATGCGTATTCTTAACCTGTATTCAACTAATACTTCCATATATTTTATTTCAATACATCTTCGTATGTTGAAAATTCAACATACATTTTTCTTTGATTATAATATAATAAATTCACAGGGTCAAGAAAAAATTTTTTAATGGAGTATAATTATGAGTAATAGAATGTTTTGTTTTCAGTGTGAACAGACCGGGTGCGGTGGCTGTACAGTAAGTGCCGGTGTCTGTGGAAAGAAATCTGATACAGCCAGGTTACAGGATGAACTGACAGGAGCCCTTATCGGTCTGGCACGTTCGGCAGTAGACAACGATCACTTAATAAACAGCAACACCTATAAGCTGATTTTGGAGGGATTGTTCACAACACTTACCAATGTAAATTTTGACGATAATGCTATTCAAAATCTGATAGAACAGGTGCATATGGAAAAGTCAAGGCTTATTCCAAACTGCAGAGATTGTGCCTCACCATGCGGAAAAAACAACGATTATGATATTCGCAAACTTTGGAACGGGGACGAAAATATACGTTCCCTGAAATCGTTGATTTTATTTGGTCTCAGAGGTATGTCTGCTTATGCTTATCACGCTATGGTTCTGGGCTATACAGATGATGAGGTGAACTATTTCTTCATCGAGGGACTTTTAAAAATTGGTTTTGACCTGACAATGGAAGAACTGCTCCCTGTTGTGATGAAGGTAGGAGAAATCAATCTGAAATGCATGGAATTGCTTGACAGGGCAAATACTGAAACCTATGGAAATCCCGAACCGGTAACAGTTTCCTTAAAAGTGGAAAAAGGTCCGTTTATTGTGGTGTCAGGACATGATCTGAGAGATCTGCATATACTTTTGGAACAAACCAAAGATATGGGGATCAACATTTACACTCACGGCGAGATGCTGCCGGCACATGCTTATCCTAAGTTAAAAGAATATCCTCATCTCAAGGGTAATTTCGGTACGGCATGGCAGAATCAGCAGAGGGAGTTTGACAACATTCCTGCCCCGGTTTTGTTTACAACAAACTGTATCATGCCTCCGAAACAGAGTTACGCTGACAGAGTTTTCACAACGGAAGCAGTTGCTTTTCAGGGAACTGTTCATATTGGTGAGGACAAGGATTTCAGTCCGGTTATAGAAAAGGCGCTGGAACTTGGAGGATATGCTGAAGATATGGAGTTTACAGGAATCAATGGAGGAAAGCAGGTAACAACAGGTTTCGGACATCATGCGATACTGTCAAATGCAGATAAAGTTATTGAAGCAGTAAAATCAGGTGCAATACGCCATTTCTTCCTGATTGGCGGATGTGACGGTGCGAAAGCAGGAAGAAACTACTATACTGAATTTGTTAAACAGACACCAGAAGACACAGTTGTACTGACTCTTGCCTGTGGTAAATATCGCTTTAACGACCTTGATTTAGGTGAGGCTGGAGGACTTCCGCGTCTCATGGATATGGGGCAGTGTAATGACGCATACGGTGCAATTAAAGTGGCGACTGCTCTTGCCGGTGCTTTTGACTGCGAAGTAAATGAACTGCCTCTGTCTTTTGTTCTTTCATGGTATGAGCAGAAAGCGGTTTGTATTCTTTTGACACTGTTGTATCTTGGAATTAAAAATATTCGTCTTGGGCCGTCGCTGCCGGCGTTCATCTCAGAGGATATTCTTGCGTTTCTGACAGATAATTATGGGATCGCACCTATTACAACACCGGAAAATGATCTGAGTACTTTATTGAAATAATACCATACAATGCGTTGGAAAAGCTTGCCTTGAGGAGATTCAGGCAAGCTTTTTTCGTAATAAGGGGCTGAGCTATATAATTTTTACATAAGGTAACTATTGTGTGATTGAAATACTGTGTCACAAAGGAACGGATTACATTTTTGAGCGCATTGAAAATATTTTATATATGAAATAACCAGACCGGATTATTGATAAAAAATTAAATCTATGCTATACTGATAAAGTACTATTGACAGGTGTGCTTTCAGACTTTGTACTGAAAACAATTTTTACTGAATAAAGAAAAAATTGTATTAACAGCTCTTCTGACTGTTTCCGAATATTCTCAGCCAGGTGATGTTAAGCGAAAAACAATACGGAACGGAGGAAATAGAAATGCGATATCCGATAGGTGTACAGGATTTTGAGAAGTTAATAACAGGAAATTATGTGTATGTAGATAAAACAGATCTTGTGTACAAACTTGCACGTCAGAATGTGTGTTTCCTTTCAAGACCACGAAGGTTTGGAAAATCACTTCTGATAAGTACACTTGAAGCGTATTTTACAGGGAAAAAAGAACTGTTTAAAGGGTTGAAGATAGAAGAACTTGAAAGTGACTGGGAAGAGTATCCGGTGTTCAGGATTGATTTTGCTGACGGAGATTATACAGAATCAGATCTGTTAAATAAAAAACTTGAAGAGTATGTATGCGTATGGGAAGAAAAATACGGACGCAAAGAGTTGTATACAACATTGACAAGTCGTTTTAAATATATACTTGAAGCAGCTGAAAAACAGACCGGACATAAAGCCGTCGTCCTTATAGACGAATACGACAAACCAATGCTGGATGTACTCGGAACAGAACAGGAGCAAAAAAACAGAGAAACTCTGAAAGGTTTTTACGGAACATTCAAGGTAGCAGACGCACATCTTCGTTTTGTCTTACTGACAGGCGTGACAAAATTCAGTCAGGTGTCAGTATTTTCAGGGTTTAACCAGCCTGAAGACATAAGTATGGACAAAAGATATGACGCAATTTGCGGAATAACTGAGGATGAACTGCACTCGTATTTTGCAGAGCCGATAAAAGAAATGGCGGATATAATGGAATATACAGTCGATGAAATGAAAAAAGTGCTGAAAAAGCAGTATGACGGATATCATTTCAGCAATAATCTGCAGGCTGATATATACAATCCGTTCAGTATAATAAATGCTTTTAATAAGATGGAGATAGAAGATTACTGGTATGAATCAGGAACGCCGACATATCTGGCAAAGCTTCTTGAAGGACATAAAGTAAATATGCAGAAACTGACCAGTCAGGCATATGAAAGAAAATATTTTGTGGATTACAGGACCGATGCAGAAGATCCTCTGGCTATGCTTTATCAGAGTGGATATCTTACTATAAAAGGATATGACAGAGAGTATAACGAGTACATTCTTGATTTTCCGAATGACGAAGTACGTAAAGGTTTTGTGACATTAACAGCAAACAGCTATTTTGGAAAAACAGAAGACAGACCGGACAGCTGGGTTAAGAATCTTGACCGAATGCTTAAACGATGTGACCTTGACGGAGTGCGGGATGCATTTACATCATTTCTGTCCTCGATTTCGTATGAAGCAAACAAGGATGAAAGAGCAAAAGATTTTGAGACACATTTTTCATACACGTTCTATATAATAAACCGTTTGCTTAGCTGCTATACAACATTAATCGAAAAGCCAAACAGCAAGGGCAGGGCAGATGTTATTATAGAAACAGATAAGGATATCTTTATCTTTGAGTTCAAGCTTGACGGAAGTGCGGAAGAAGCGGTAAAGCAGATAG
>JAEDJV010000162.1 GCA_016296165.1 Oscillospiraceae bacterium
TGTACCCTGGTTCTTTATCACCAGTCGCTAATGCGCTGTAACCAACTAATCACCATATGTAGGAAAAGCCCGCAGCTAAAACCTCCTTTAACCAGTCAGCTGAGCTGCTGTAGGAAAATATATGTAATAGACTACGGGGCTTCATAAAGTTATCGGTTATTAACCATCAAATAATAAGATGATTAAACCAATCGGGGAATATCCCCTTCAACAATCATAGAAGTAATCAGGACGCTCCCCAGCGTTGCCCTCTTACTACTATGATCATAGCAAAAATAATTATATCACACTTTAGAATTTTATGAAAGGAAAAGTGTAATTGAATCACTTGCTGGGGGATGATTTAATTATACCAGGATTTACTATGGCAAAAACCTATGATCTTACAAACGGCAGTCCTGCAAAGCTGATAATGAAATTTTTCTTTCCGATGTTTTTTACAAACATGCTTCAGCAGATATATACAATTGCCGATACCGCTATTGTTGGAAAAGGACTCGGTGACAATCAGCTTGCGGCGGTTGGAAATATGTCCTCGCTGACCTTTCTCATTGTCGGCTTTTCAATCGGACTTACAAACGGTTTTTCAATTATGACTGCCCAGTATTTCGGAGCAGGTAACAAAAAAAACCTCCGGCAGTGTGTAGCTGCATCAGCAGTTCTTGCTTTTTCAATAACTGCTGTACTTACACTCCTTAGTATTATATTTCTCAGACCAGTGCTTGTTCTTTTGCAGACTCCTGAATCAATAATTTCTGACAGTCTGATATACGGATACATTATTTTCGGTGGTCTTGCAGCCAATATTGCGTATAACCTCTGTGCAAGCATACTCAGAGCACTTGGCGACAGCAAAACCCCTTTCTACGCAATTATCGTTTCAACCATAACAAATATCATTTTTGATTTTGTTTTTGTATTCGGCCTGAAAACAGGCGTTGAAGGTCCTGCTGCAGTTACTGTAATGTCACAGCTTGTTTCCGCCGTTATCTGCTTTGCCAGAATCAGAAAAATTGAAATACTTCAGCTTTCAAAAGATGACTTCCGGAACACATTATCAATGGCTGGAAATCTTCTGAAAAACGGAATACCTATGGCTGCCATGAACTCAATAACCGCTGTAGGCTGTATGACAGTTCAGTATTTTGTAAACGGAATGGGCGTTGTTTACACATCAGCATATTCTGCCTGCAGCAAATACATAAATCTTTTTATGCAGCCTGCCTGCACTGCCGGATATACTATGTCATCATTTACAAGTCAGAACTGCGGAGCAGAAAAATACGACCGTATTGTAAGCGGACTAAAGGTTTGCCTTTCTGTTGCAGCAGTGTCATACGTTATTCTGGGCTCAGTTATGGTCTTTTTCTCAAAGGAACTAGCATCGTTTATGCTGAACGGTCCGGAACAGATTAGTCTTGCATCAATATACCTTGTGAGATGCGGAATAATGATATTTGCAGTTGATTTTCTTTTCGTATTCCGAAGCGGCTGTCAGGGAATGGGAAAGCCTTTTTTACCGATGATTTCAGGTGTTCTTGAAATGATAATGAGAGTTCTGGTAATTGCACTGTTTATTGGAAAAATCGGCTTTGCTGCCGCCGCTTACGCTGAAATTGCCGCATGGTGTGCCGCTCTTGCGATAAATGTGTATGCATTTGTTTATTTTATAAGAAAGAAAACAAAACATGATAAAAGAGAGTTTCATCATTTTGCGTTAAGAAAATTGATTATTTGACGCGGTTGTTGTATAATAAGGAAAAATACCGTGAAATGGAGTGGATTAAATGGGATTCAGAAAAATTATCGCAATTATTTTATCAATATCTGTTGTAACCGGCAAAATACCTGTTATTTCAGCCGCTGAAACTATACCTGATGGATGGTTAATATGGCATAGTTATACCTCATATTCAGAAACGGACAGTCAGTTGTACCTGAGAGATAATGAGGGTAAAATAACAGAAATTACAGGTGATTTTGTTAATCCTATGAACGGGAGTTTTGGAATAACACCTGATAAAGCTGTATTTATGGCGATAGATAAAAACTTTGATGAATGGGATATCTATCTGTATGATAATGATGAAAAAACGGTTTCAAACTTAACTGAAAACAGCGGTTTCAGAAACGAAGATCCAAAATGGCTGCCTGATGGAACGAGAATTGTATTTAAGAGAGGGTACTGGAATAATACTGTCAGTGATTTTACATATAATCTTGCCATCCTGAATCTGCAGAACATGGAAATAAAAATGCTGACAGATGATTTCGAAGAAGAAGCAATGCCTTATATTTCCGATGACGGTAAATATCTCTTTTATACCAGATACACTGACGGATATGGTTCCATTGTTCAGATGGATATGGATACAAACGAAACAAGGACAATTTACAGCGAGAAAGATGTAACAGCCTATTATCCTGTCTGTAAAAACGGAAAGCTGTATTTTACAAAATGGTACTCAGCCGGTAATCACCATGACCAGCTGATGTGCTACGACGGAAACATCCTTTACAGTCTGTCAGTGAATTCAGAAATATACGACAGTTCGGATCCCTGCCCGATTGACGATAATTCCATTATATACAGCAGTACAGCTAAGGGAAGTTATTCGCTTTATTATTTTGACGGAAATGAATCAGTCCCGCTTAATGAAATCAATACAGATAAAAATGAACTTGGAGCTGATTTTTATTCTTCTGAGGAATATCAGAAATATCTGGATTCAAAAAATAAAACAGATATAAACGGAGATATAAATTCAGACGGTAAATTTAATATCGCTGATGTTATACTTCTGCAGAAATGGCTGCTTGATGTACCGGATACGATAGTCGCAAACCCCAAAGCAGGAGATTTTAACGGCGATAATGTTCTGAACATACCTGACCTTTGTATGATGAAGGAAACACTGCAAAAACCAAAAACATCATCTTGAAAAGATATATAAATTTTTCTCTTACTTATTTACAATTAACCGCTAAATATAATATAATATTTGATATATTCACTATAACGTTCATATAATTAAGGAGAAATTATATTATGGACACTCAAAAACACAATTTAAAATTTATCAGCCGGGATATGCTTAAGTTTATTGCCTTAATCGCAATGGTTATCGGCCATTTTCTAATTTATACCGCCAGTGAACTAAAAGCATTTGGCATTCCGCAGCCGTTTTTATCCTGGATAATGTCTGCTCAGTTTATTGCTCCGCCGATTTTCATGTTTTTCATAACAGAAGGGTTTCAGTACACCCGATCAAAAAGCAAGTACGCAGTCAGACTGTTAATATTCGCACTACTGACTCAGATTCCGTTTATTCTGTGTGAAAATATGACACTGAGTTTCAGATTATTTTTCAGTCAGTTTAATGTCATATTCGGATTATTAGCTGGTCTGATATCATTGATAATACTTGAAAGTAAACTTAAGCTTCCTCTGAAAGTTTTAATCATCGCTGTATTTATGGCCGCCGGAAATCTGCTTAATATACAGTGGGGCGGTGTATACGGATTACTGTTCATACTCACATTTTATATCTTCCGTGAACGTCCGGTTATTCGAATGGGAGTTTATACAGTTATTGCATTACTCTACTCTAAACTTATTCCTTCGCTATTGATTCCAATGCTTCTGTCAGTTATACTAATTACATTTTTTTATAATGGTGAAAAAGGCAAATATCCAAACTTTTCAAAATATTTTATGTACATAATCTACCCGATACATTACTGGATTATTTATATTGTAAAATACATAGCCTGACATATCGGTGAATTGTATAATTCAAATATCATAAAACCAAAAGCTGCATATGGATCATAAAAATGATTCATGTGCAGCTTTTTCCGGTATACAGTAATTCTGAAAAAAAGGATTTATTTCTGGTGTCTAAAAATCAAAACAATTGCTTTCGTTTATAATCTGATTATTTCCCTGAATGCATCGTCAAGCATATCCCAGTCCGGGTTTCTGTCATCTTCCATTGATTCCGCCAGTTTTTTGTAATAATTAAGTTTTTCTTCAATATAATTATTGATAACCTTAACTTTTGGACCTTTCTCTGATTCAGACATTTTTATCTTCTTTGCAAGAAGGTTTGCCACAGCTTCTTTCATATTTTCCTCAAGAACAGTATTAAATAATTCGTCAAACAAAACCGGAGGCGGACACTTTTTTTCTTCTATCCATCTGCACGCAAGCAGCGGACGTAGAACGTAAAAATACTTTTTGTATTTTACCATGTCAGACTTCAGATATTCGTGATAATTTTTATTTGCTGTTCCGTAATAATGATATAATGCAGCTTTACAGGAAAAATAACGTACAGCAGTGTCATTGTATAGTTTCTGCCATTTATCAGTTGTATAATACACCACAGGTGAATTACTCCATTCAAATATTGTTGCATTTGATTTATGAAAATGCTGTAAAACTTTCCTGATATCCCAGCCGTTAATATCAAGAACATCATTCAGTTCCCAGTCGATAAAATCCTTATTTTCACTAAGAGAAAATAAGTATTTTATCGACTGGGAACTGAATGATGTTCCCAGTCGATAAAATCCTTATTTTCACTAAGAGAAAGATAAAATTCACTATCTCTTGCATAAACAAATCTGACATCATAATCACTGTCCGGAGAGGCCAGCCCCCATGCTCTGCTTCCTGATTCAACCGCATGCAGAATTTTTATATTTTCCTTCTCTTCAATTTCTTTGATTTTCATCATTATCAACTTTTCTGCCGGTCCTTCAAAATTCTCATATTTCATCCCGAATCACCTTTTCATTTATCGTCATCACAAGTTCCTGCACCTTTTTCATATCCGGTTCTTCCGGCAAATCTGTATTCTCTGATGCATATTTGAGCCGCTTCTCAAAATCTGTAAGAATGTCATAAAAACTATCGTGAAAGGTACCGTCTTCTTTTTGATATTTTCCGAATCTGATATCCATAAGAAGGTCGTGTTCCTTTGTCCTGTATGTATTAATCTCACCTTTTTCAAGAATATCCAGTGCCATCATAAACAGCCTTACCAGATGCATGGCATGTTTATTCAGATGCAGATCATCTTTTTTCTTATTTCGTTTTCCAATCTTTTCGTAGTCTTTTACTACATTGGACATAATACTCAGCATACCTGCGTAATCTCTCAAAGGATAATGTTTCAGACTTACATCCACAAATATTTCCTTCTGAAATTCCGGATTCACAGCATTATCGATATAGATCTCAACGTTTCCATTCTCAAAACTTTTAAATCTGCTGTTAAATCCATGTACTGCATTTTTAACGGAGTTGAAAATATGCTGCTCCTTTTCACTCTGGGGAAAAGAAT
>JAEDJV010000026.1 GCA_016296165.1 Oscillospiraceae bacterium
CAAGTGAATGTTCAAGTTTATTCAGAATAATCTCGCGCATTGTACCGTCAGACGGATATGCACATCCTCCTGCTGAAACAGAAAGACTTATTTTCTTTCCGTCATCCAGAATTATATTGGAGGCAATATCTCTTACTCCGTAAAAGAACTGTTTAGCACTCTCCTGATCAGTATCAGGAAGTATCATAAGAAATTCATCCCCACTCATACGATACAATTCATTTTTCGGACCACAGTATGTTTTAAGATTTTTTGAAAATTCCACAAGTACCCTGTCACCACAGCTGTAACCAAAATTGCTCACTATCTTGCGGAACTCATCTATACCCACCAGTATGACATACCCGCTGCCGGAACTGAAATCATATTTATTAAAACTGTACAAAGTTGATAAACCGGTCAGTGAATCATACTGGTTCTGGTTATCAAGCCTTGTCATGACACCTGCAAATATGGTAGGGGTCCCATCAGCATCCCTCATCATATTGCCTTTGCACTCTACCCATATATATTCACCGAACCTGTTCATAACCCGATACTGATAATCCAGTCTTGACACTTTGCCCTTTAAAACGTCCAGAATATGCCTTTCGTAATCATCACGTTCATCCGGGTGAATTCGCAGTATCCAGTCCTCCTTAGGATTGTATGTATATTCGCCTTCCAGTCCGAAATATTCAACTGCGCTCCTTGAAAACCTGATTAACCCCTCATTCATATCTCTTACAAAAATATATACATTTTCAGCCGCAGAAGAAATTGCCTCAAAAATCTGATTCTGAAGTATCTGACTCAACCTAATCCCCCCATTTTATTTAAAATATACACGTTTCAAATATCCACTTAGTTATATTATAAATCTTTTCACATAAATTTGCAAGTGTTTCGTAATATTTATTCAAAATTGTCGATTTTTTTCAGTTATATATTTTTTACCAATATGTTAATACTTTGTTTTCAATCTGTTTTCACTCTACTGTGTGTTATTTTTCATCATTTACTGGTATAATATAATTACAGAATTACAAACCGAAAAGGAGGAGTCTGAATTGAAAAAATTTTTTATGATTTTTCGTGTTGTATTGGCAGTGCTGTTAATAATAATCGGTATTATAGGACTGATTATACCGGTCTTTCCAACTGTTCCTTTTTTGGTACTGGCAGCTGTAGTACTTGGAAAGAAACCATCTGAAGTAATAAAATTTTTCAACTGGGTTTCAAAAAACGTACAGCTTCATCTTAAAAGAATAATAAGGCGTTTCCGTAAGAAACGCCTTAAAAATCATGATTAATTTATTTTGTACCGAATATTCTGTCACCTGCATCTCCAAGACCAGGAATGATATACTTGTGTTCATCTAGATGATCGTCAACTGCACAGCAGTAAATCTCAACTTCCGGATGTGAGGATGCAACCTTTTCAAGCCCTTCAGGAGAAGCAATGATACACATAAACTTAATGCTCTTAACACCTTTTTTCTTAAGCTCGTCTATTGCCACACATACTGAAGCACCTGTTGCAAGCATTGGATCGAGGATTATTGCGTCTCGTTCATTGATGTCTTCAGGGAGCTTGCTGTAATAAAGAACTGATTCAAGAGTTTCAGGATCACGGAATGTTCCGACATGACCTATCTTGGCTGCTGGAACAAGCTGCATAACACCTTCAACCATTCCGATTCCGGCTCTGAGAATAGGGATAAAAGCAAGTTTACGTCCTGAGATTATCTTTGTTCTTGCCGGGGCAAGAGGTGTTGATATCTCAACTTCCTTAAGAGGAAGGTCTCTTGTTGCCTCATAACACATAAGCATTGCTGTTTCGGAAATAAGTTCTCTGAATTCCTTTGAACCTGTTGTCTTGTCTCTGAGAAGTGAAAGCTTATGCTGTACAAGCGGATGTTCGATTATTGTTACGTTTTTATACATGGTTTTTCCTCCTTTTCAGGTGATTTTTATAGAAAAATTATTTTTCTTCAAGTTTTGAGATAAGATCAACTCGTCTCTGATGACGTCCGCCTTCAAATTCTGTACTAATGAAAATATCTGCAAGTTCAGCTGCAAGTCCCGGACCGGTTACCCTTGCACCAAGGCAGAGTACATTTGCATCGTTATGGAGTCTTGTGTACTTTGCTGAAAAATGTTCCGAACATACTGCAGCACGTATGCCTTTTATTTTATTTGCGGCCATCGACATACCGATACCTGTTCCGCATACAAGGATTCCCTTTTCTGCAGCACCTGAAACCACAAGTGAACATACCTTTTCTGCCATATCAGGGTAATCACATTTTTCTCCGGACTTTATTCCGCAGTCTGTTACCTCAATATTTTTGTCTCTGAGAAACTGAACAATTTCGTCCTTAAGTTCCACTCCAGCGTGATCGCATCCGATTGCTATCATCGTATTTCCTCCTGTTAAAACATCTGAAATAATGATTAAATTATACCACGATTATTATAATAAATCAACAATAATATTTATTTTTTCTCAAGTAAATCTTTTTCTGCCTTTGTAATCTGCATATATAATGCATCTATCTCATCAGGCTCTTTGCCTTCTTTTGCTGCAGCACTCATGCATATTCCGGCTGCAAGCTGTGTGCGAAGGTGCGCAGGAGCAAGTGAGATATCAGCATTTTCTGATTTTGAAACTATATCTTCTGCCGCGTCTCCGGCAACTATTATCCTGCCTTTATATTTAATCAGTTCTTTTTGAACCTCATCTTCTGTAATCATGCAGTCTTCCATGCAGTATTCGACGCTTTCACCATGAATTCTGAATACAGCACAGTAAACAATATCAAGACGCGCCTTCATTGCGGCGCATACATAACATTCTGATGTTCCGGCAAAATTATATGCTATCGCTTCAAGCGTCGATATACCGTTACATTTTGCGGCAAGTCCGAAAGCCATTGCTTTTACAGCAGAAATTCCTATACGAAGTCCTGTATATGAACCGGGACCTGCAGCTACAGCAAATCTGTCTATATCTGAAAGGGTCATGCCAAGATCATCAAGCATCTTCTGACAAAGCGGCAGAATAACCTGAGAATGAGTCTTTTTGGTCTGCACAAAATACTGTGCCATAAGCCTGCCGTCACTTAAAACAGCGACTGAGGCATTTTTTCCTGATGTATCAATTCCCAAGATCTGCAAAACGCTCATCTCCTTCAATCGTTATCTCTCTGGTATCGTCATCTATACGCTTTATATCAATGTATATGGTTCCTTCAGGAAGCACTTTCTGTATGTTTTCTGACCATTCGATAACGAAAACGCTGTCTTCCATCGGATAATCAAAAAATCCCGTAGTCTCAAGGTCGTCTGCACTCTCTATCCTGTACATATCAAAATGATAAATATCAAGTTTGCCATGATATTCGTTTACAAGTGCAAAAGTAGGAGATGAAACATCATCATCAAGTCCTGCACCTATTGCGAGTCCTCTTGTAAAAGTTGTTTTTCCTGCACCAAGCCCGCCTTTGTATGCAATTACGTCACCTTTCCGAAGTCTGGAACCTGCCCTGACGGCAAGTGCTATTGTTTCCTCTGGTGAACCAGTTATATATTTGCTCATAATTAAAACAGTCCTGAAATATTTCCGTCGTTGTCACAGTCAATTCTGAGTGCTGCCGGCTGTTTAGGAAGTCCCGGCATTGTCATGATATCACCTGTATATACAACGATAAAACCTGCGCCGGCAGATACCTTAAGGTCTCTGACTGTAATCCTGAAATTCTCCGGTTTTCCAAGAAGTGAAGGATCGTCAGAAAGTGAATACTGGGTTTTTGCAACACATACAGGGAGTTCTGCAAAACCAAGTGTTTCTATTTCCTTAAGTGACTTTTCAGCCTGCGCTGTAAAGTTTACGCCATCTGCTCTGTATATTTCCCTTGCGATAATTTCAAGTTTCTCCTTAACAGGAAGCTTTTCATCATATATAGGCGCAAAGTTTGTCTTGCCGCTGGCTTCTGACTTTTCTATTGTACTGCAAACTTTGTCTGCAAGATCCTTGCCGCCTTCGCCGCCCTTTGCAAATATTTCTGTAAGTGATACTTCAACGTTAAGTTTTCTGCATACTTCTTCCACTACGGCAATTTCTGCGTCAGTATCTGTATGGAACCTGTTTATTGCAACTACAACCGGAAGTCCGAACTTAAGCATATTTTCAATGTGAGTCTGAAGGTTCACGATACCCTTCCTCAAAGCTTCAACATTCTCTGATGTGAGATCTGTTCTGGCGACACCGCCGTTGTACTTTAATGCTCTGATTGTAGCAACGAGAACTACACATGAAGGTTTGAGTCCTGCAAAACGACATTTAATATCAAAGAATTTTTCTGCACCGAGGTCCGAGCCGAAACCTGCCTCTGTAATACAGTAATCACCGAGTTTCAGAGCAAGCTTTGTAGCTCTGACTGAATTGCAGCCATGTGCAATATTTGCAAAAGGACCTCCATGAATAAATACAGGATTATTTTCAAGTGTCTGAACGAGGTTAGGCTTGAGTGCGTCCTTAAGCAGAGCTGTTGCAGCACCCTGTACTCCGAGCTGTCTTGCAAATACCGGATTTCCGTCAAGGTCATAGGCTACGAGGATATTTCCTATTCTCCTCTTGAGATCGTCAAGGTCTGAAGCAAGGCAGAGGATTGCCATTATTTCCGAAGCAACTGTAATCTGGAATCCGTCTTCACGAGGAACACCGTTTATTTTTCCGCCAAGACCTACGATTGTATTTCTGAGTGCTCTGTCGTTCATATCAAGACAGCGCTTGAATATTACACGTCTGCAGTCTATACGGAGTTCATTTCCCTGCTGCATGTGATTATCAAGCATCGCGCAGATAAGGTTATTTGCAGCTGTTATTGCGTGCATATCGCCTGTAAAGTGGAGATTGATATCTTCCATAGGAACAACCTGAGAGTAACCGCCGCCAGCAGCACCGCCCTTTATTCCGAAAACAGGTCCGAGTGATGGTTCTCTTAGTGCAAGCATTGCCTTTCTGCCTGTTTTAGCCATTGCCTGTGCAAGTCCGACACTTACTGTTGTCTTTCCTTCGCCTGCCGGAGTAGGATTTATAGCTGTAACAAGAATGAGCTTTCCATCAGGCTTGTCTGAAAGCTTTTTGTAAACTGCTTCAGAAAGTTTTGCTTTGTACTGCCCGTACTGCTCAAGAGCATCCTGACCTATTCCAAGTCCCTCGGCAATCTCAGTGATTTTTTTCATTTTTGCTCCCTGAGCTATTTCGATGTCTGTTAACATAATTTCTTTCCTTTCAGAAAATACTTAAAATAAACATGGATACTGCTTATTTATTATATGCAGAATAATTTTTGATTACATATATTTATTATATCATATCAAAAGATTTGTTTCAACAGTACTGAATACACATATTTTCCTTATGCACGGAGTTGGTTTATATGGAAAATACTTAATCGGTACATATACAAATCAGGCTGTCCTTAACAATCAAGTATTAAGGGCAGCCTGATTTATTCGTTTCTATTCGTATCTGCAAAAATCATCTTCCGGAATATCTGAAGGAACTTCTCTGCATTCAGGTGATTCCGGTGCGTAATTGTAATGATTGGAATTACCAGGATATCTGAAATCTTCAGGTTCATCCTCAGGTTCGTGTTTATCCGGTCTTCCGGTAACTACATCCTGTGGTCTTCCCGGACCATGACCATGTTCCTCGTCATCGTCATCCGGCAATTCAGGCTGAGGATGATCATTTTCCGGTTTGCCAGGATTATCCGGGAAATTCGGATTGTTCGGGAAATTCGGATTATCTGGTCTTTCATACGGCTCGCTTCCATCCGGTAAAGGCGGATTCGGGACTAAAGTAACTGTGTTTTCCTTTTCAGTAATTGTAACTTCAGTTTTTTCAGTAACCGAAGCCTCCGACTCAGTCTTAGAAATCGTATCTGTCACTTCAACAGGTTTTGTTACAGTTACAGTATGTTTTTCTGTGTTTTTCGAAACGGCCAGTTCACTACCATTTTGCTCAGTATGTCTTTCCGTATTATGTGCAGTAACTGAACCGGTCAGTACATTATCCGTATTATCTGAAGTACTGTTTCCGGTTACTGCTGTAGTTGTTTCCGAAGTAGTTTCTGCGGTAATTCCTGCTGTTGTCCCGGAAGTTGTAATAACCGGCCTGGAGTTGTCGTTATTTTTATCTTTATGAGCTGATTGTGAAAATCTAGGATATGACAATATGCCGCCTGCAATGAAAACAAAAACTGCCGCAGCGGACACTATTGGCTTTATGTCAAAACGTGATGAAGATCTGATTACCGATATATCTGTACTTTCTGACTTAGGGGGTTCTTCCGGAAGTCCTGCAAGCAACGATGATATTCGGTCGTTGTAATCTGCAGGAATAATCTGACTTTTGTTTTCAGCACTTTTCTTCAGTTTACGTAATTGAGATTTGTTCATAAAATCACTCCCCCTCCATTATTGTATAAGTTCCTTTAGTTTTTGTCGTCCCCTGTTTAGCCTCGACTTTACCGTACCCGTAGCAATATTAAGATGTTCTGCAATTTCCTTTATCGGTACATCATTATAATAAAACAGTATAATTACTGTCCTGAATTCATCTTCAAGGGAATTTACAATCTCCCACATCTCATCATGATAATCCGTATATGACGGTTCTGATGTCATTTCGTCCATAGACTGAACATTTTTATTTTTACGGCAGATTGTATAAGCCTCGTTTATCACGATTCTGGTTATCCATGTTTTAAAGAAACTAATTTCCCTTAACTGTGAAAAATTTTCATAGGCCTTCATAATCCCATTACACACAGCGTCTTCTGCATCAGTGTCATTTCTAAGTATTGACTTTGCAGTAAAAAACAGGGATTCTTTATGTTTCATAACGAGCTGACTGAACTGCTCTTTAGAGTTCATCCGATCCTCCCCTTTACACTATAATCTGATAATTATATTGTACCTTCTAATAATTACTCTGTCAATACTTCTGCTTATTAGATGTTTTTGGGTAAAAAAAGGTTCCCGGAAAATACAGAGGAAAATATTTTCCTTAAACCAGATAAGGACATCTCGTAGAGACGTCCTTATCGAAGTATCATGAAATTTTAGAATGGAAAATTTAATCTATTTCTGAGAAGTAGATCTGAAGTTTTTTCAAAATCCGTTCGGCGGTTTGCTCCTCTGAATTATTGTTACCATAGTATTCGTGTATCTCATTTACGATAATATCATAAACGGTAGAACCCGAAACATCAAAAATCATCTTACTGTCAATGCATTTTTTTATCATTTCAAATTTTTCACCCGCTGTTTCTGCTGAATTCTGATATTCATAATTCAAAGCATTTTTTAAATCCTTATAAAATACATTCTTATTCGCCGGTATACACCATTCATCAATATGAAGTGTACTCTGAATTTCGTCTGAAAGAAGATATTTTATAAATTCAACTGCCTTTTCCCTGCTTTTAGAGGATCGGGAAACTGATATTCCTCTTAATTCAGATATTCCCATAAAACACTCATCATTTCTGACTCCGATAGTTATAAAATCTCTATCGTTTTCCTCAGTATAATTAGCTATATTGTAAAACGGAAATTCGATAAGTGCAGCATTTTCATTAATATTTTCTTTTCTATCAGCAAAATGCTGTGTCTTTAAAGATTTTAACAGCACACATAAATTTTCCATCTCAAAAACTACGGTTTTTTCTCTGTAATCTATACTATCACAAATAAAGAAATTTATAATTATCTTCTCTAATTCTTCAGGACTGAAAGCTCTGATATTGTTGCTGGCACAGTAGTCAATCAGAGAATTAATGTCAGAAATATTTTTGTCATTTAACCCTCGCTCCATGGTAAATGCATAAGTTTTTAATGCCATCGGTATTACCTGTAGTAATTCATCATCAGAATATCTGAAAGCAAAGTCATAGTAATCTGTTTCTGATATCGTTCTGTTACTGAACAAATCAGAGTTTAAATCGTAAAATAATCCTTTTTGGGCGTATTCATTAAAGTTGAAGCTCCCGTCTGTTATTATTATATCCGGCGCATTTCCGGACACTATATCTTCGTTAAGCCTATCAATTCCAAAAGAACCGTTTTCATCGTATCTAGAATAGTCTTCGAAAAAGAAACTTACACCACTATTATATTCTTCATATTTTTTTGCTGCTTCTTTATAAAAGTCAGGGATATTGTACCCTGATATTTTTATATCTGTATCATTGAATTCTGTTTTTATTGTTTTCCATAACGATACTATGCCATTATAATCGCAACCAGTTATAAAAAAATCATTGTCTGGCATTTTAATAACATCAAAAATCTGACAGGCAGAAACATCAGACATATCCAGACAGACATCGAAATCACCGACATCTTCGTTATAAATACATATAACGTTTTTCTGAGTATCATAAAAAATAACTTCTGTTCCGCTTGTCGCTTGCTGTTCCAAAAAAATATAACCGCTGGAGTCTGATGCAATAAGTCTTTCATTTTCTATATTATTTTCGAAAACATTAATCTCTGCAGCATAAATATTATTCTGCATTTCATAAATTACATAAGGTATATTTTCTCTTACCGTTATTATACTTGTCCCCTGATACGGATATTCAATTTCCCCAAGTAAATTGCCTTCAAAATCATAATTATAAAGAATTGTTCGGAAGTCATCACCGCATAGTAACAAAACATTTTTTTCCGTAATATGAAAACTTGATATACCCATATTACCAGGAATTTCTGTCTGCCACCACTTCTCATAATTAATTCCGTCCTGTGAACTGTTAATATTTAATATATTATTATCAGAGGCTTCTTTTGTAATAAAATAAATACCTTTTTCCTGAGAACTAAAATACTGGCAATCAGAGGGGAATCTGGAAACTATGTTATATTCATCATCAAGTCTTAATATTATATTTCTGTAAGACGAAAATTCATCGTCACAATTCATTTCGTAAACAATCAGTCCTGAATCGTTTATATCCCAACTGTCCTGATATGACAATCCATCCGGATTCGTGTGAAGACATACACTTTGATTGCTATTGAGATTAAATCCATATATACTGTTCTCGGTGCAATATGTTAAATCATATTTTGATCCGCCACTTCTGATAAAATATGCATTTTCAATATCTGTTCGGTCTTCAGTTTTCCCGGTTTGTGAATCAATTACATTCATGTATTGCTGAACAGAATTGTCTTTTTGGGTTTCAGACGAGAGATACAGTTTATTATTGTTAATAAAAAATCCAGTTATTTCGCCTGTGCAGGAAGCCGCAAGATCATTGAAATCATTTGAAACATATTCCAGGAAACCATCACTGTTCACCTTTATCAATGTGTATGCATTTTTCTCCTTATCATACGAAACCAGATATGAGTTGAGACTGTCGTCAACACAAACATACGGACATCCGGATATATGCTCACGATAATTGTCTAGCGACAAATGTATTTTTTCATTTAACTCGGTATCATATATACACATAATATCAAATCCGTACACGATCAAATAGTCACCGGAAGAACAAATTTTACTTCCTGAAGCAGATATTTTTTTATCGCATATTCCATTATTGTATCTGTATATAAAACCTTCATCGTAATTTATATCGCTATATTCAAGTGTAAACAATGAGTTTCCGCATGAAACAATGCTATCTATAATACTGTACTCATTTTTAATATCCCACGCATCTCCATTTTCTGAATTAAAAACTTTATAGTAATAATCAGATTCTTTTGTACATTTTTTTGCTGACATATATAATGAATCATTATATATCTGAATTTTGCCGTAATCATAATACTCTTCTGGCAAATCTATTTTTTCTGCATCGATATTCCACATATCATCAGATATTATTGCTGTATTGTTATCTGATAAATCTCCATCCGTATTTACTGCAGAATGGTTTTGGCATCCGCACATAATAAGTATTGATAATGAAAGCAATATAGATAATATATTTTTTTTCATAGAATAATCTCTCCAAAGTTATTTATTATTCAGTTTGACAATTGCTTTTTGAGGATAATTCATATAAAAGCATAAACTGAAATTTTTTTTGCTAACTAATTCGTAACTGAATTCTTCATCGTACAAACGAATGTAGTTAAAAGGTAGTATAAGGTGAATATCTTCACCTGGATTTATTGTTATTGAAGTTGAGTTTATACTTTGATTGAGTGACATAAATGTATACAATCCTATATTCGATGACCATAAATCAGTTTCAAGTATAAACTGTTCCAGTAATATATCCTTTGGTTCAGCGCAAACATTAGTAATTGTAGTGGAAACTATTATATTTATATGTTCTTCATCTGGGATTACCACAGAATCATATTTCTGTTTAAATTTATCATTAGGAAAGATTTCAAAATCTTTGAATTCATATTCAAAACTGTCAAATTTTTTTAGGTACAGAAAGCGGGAAAGATGAATCAGCATAGTTCAATCTTGAATCAGTATCCAATCCATAACCAAGTGGTGTATCCCAGTAATTTTCATATGTACTGGCGTTTACATTAAATCTGGTTCCTGTGACAAAAAACAGCCAGCCAAAATTATCGAAGCAATTTTCTTATTCAACATAAATGAATCTCCTTTTTACGTCAAGATAATTTAATATCAATATCAAGATATTAAATTAATATTATTTTTCTATCTGATATCAAATAGTACCGTTTTGTTATAACTATAACATAATAACACAAATCTAATTATTCGTCAATAAATTTTGATATAATTATGATATATATATGTATTTATTTAATAACAATTTAGTCATTGTGACAATATATTCAAACAAAACATCAATAACATTACTCTATTGTAATTTTTCGCTTTAATTTTCCCTGTTTTTTTCAAAATTTCATTCACAAAAAATGAAAAAGATAGACCGACCCCAGAAATATCGAGTAAATCAAAATGAGATGATTGAATTTTAAAAAATTTTTTTAATCGGGAACCTTTCATATACCCTGTGCGTCTAATTAACATAGAAAACAAAAACTGCAGTTTGTGATCTATAATCAAGATCATTTTTTACTGAAAATCATTTTTACTGAAAATTTACTGAATATTTTTATTACGAAGGGAGGTCTGTCCTGTTTCAATTGAGATCAGGACATGAATTATTATGAAGATTAAAAAAATTTTAGCTGGTATCTCTGCTCTTACAATGTTAGCTTCCAGCGCAGGTACAGTATCCGCAAAATCGATGTGCGAAAAGAACAAACCTTGTGCACAGCCTGTATGTACACAGGTTTCTGACGCAGAAACACCTGAGATTCCTGAATTTGACGCTGAAACTGAAAAGGCTAAGAGGGAAGCTGAAAAGGCTGAAAGAAAGGCTCAGAGAGAGGCTGAAAAGGCTGAAAGAGAAGCTCAGAGAGAGGCTGAAAAGGCTGAAAGAGAAGCTAAAAAAGAAGCAAACAAGGAAGATATTAAAAAACCTGTTGCTGTAAATCCGGAATTACCTGAAGTATCTGAAAAACCAGAAATTCCTGAGGTTTCTGAAGGAACTGAAAAACCTGATGCTCCTGTAAAACCAGAAGTTTCTGAAGAGTCAGACGCTCCTGTAAAACCAGAAGTTCCTGCAAAACCAGAAGCTCCTGTAAAACCAGAAGTTTCTGTAAAACCAGAAGCTCCTGTAAAACCAGAAGTTTCTATAAAACCAGAAACTCCTGTAAAGCCAGAAGTTTCTGTAAAACCAGAAGCTCCTGTAAAGCCGGAAACACCTGTAAAGCCAGCTAAACCAACACATATTGGTCAATGTCAGAAAATTACTGACCTTATAGACCTTGTTGTTGATCAGGTTTACATTGCTACAGAAGATATGAGCAATGAACAGATTTTAAGCATTGCTTCAATAGTTATTCCACTCATTAGAAATATGGAAAAGGAAGATGTTAAGACCCTTATAAAAGAAGTACTTGCTGATGGTGTTATCGATTCAAACGATATTATTTCATTAAAGAATCTGCTTGCAGAAACATCAGCAAACGAAACCATTTAAAACAAATAAGACAATTTTTTCGTTACTAAAAGCTAAATATTTTTTTAAAATCACAGTACCTTTTTCTTCGATTGTACTGTGATTTTTTATTATTTAATAAAAGAAAAAAATTTTTATAAAGGTCTATGCAATATCGAAAAAATATATTATAATAATTATGTGGGCTTTTTTTAGAGTTCGCAGTAATTTACAAAATAATTATCAGAAAGGAAATATGCCAGATGAATAAAGTAAAAGTCGTAATCTGCGGAAAAGAATACACTCTTCATACTGAGGAAGAGCCAACATATGTATATGCTTTAGCCAGAAAACTTGAAAAAAACATATCTGAGATAGTTGGCGGCAATTCAAACATATCGGTATACTCCGCTTCTGTCATGATAGCGCTTTCAACTCTTGATCAGATGAACAAATGCAACGAGGACAACGACAACCTTCGTATGCAGCTCAAAGAATATGCTGATGAGGCTTCAAAGTCACGTCTTGAACGCGACAGTGCCGCAAGAGAGATCGAAACGCTCAGAAACAGAATCGCTGAGCTTGAAAAGAAAAACAATAACAAAAGATAAGGTTTATTTATGATAGAATTACTTGCTCCGGCGGGAAATACAGAATCACTGACTGCTGCACTCAGATGTGGCGCTGATGCCGTATATATCGGCGGAAAAAGTTTTTCTGCAAGACAGAACGCCTCGAATTTTGATATTGATGAAATGAAACAGGCTGCGCGTCTCTGTCACAGATACGGGGCCGCCCTTCATATCGCAGTAAATACAATCATTACAGACAGTCAGCTCAGTGATTTTATTTCCGAAATAAAACAATATGCCGCCCTGTCACCTGATGCCTTCATAGTTCAGGATCCCGGTGCAGCATACATAATAAAAAACATTTCACCGGATATTCCGCTTCACGCTTCAACTCAGATGACAATACATTCACTAAAAGGTGCAATGTTTGCAAAAAGTCTTGGGTTTTCAAGAGTTGTCATTTCCAGAGAAGCCTCTGCCGATATGATTTCCAGCATATCCGCCGCCGGAATCGAAACGGAGATTTTCGTACATGGCGCACTCTGTATGTCTGTTTCAGGTCAGTGCTATATGTCAGCAATGATAGGTTCAAGAAGCGCAAACAGAGGTCTCTGCGCACAGACGTGCAGACTCCCGTTTTCTCCGGCAGGACATCCTGACGAACACTGCCTTTCACTCAGAGACCTTTCACTTATCAGCCATATCGAAAAGATAAAAAGTCTCGGTGTCAGCTCACTCAAGATTGAAGGAAGAATGAAACGTCCCGAATACGTCGCTGCCGCTGTATCAGCATACAGGAATGCACTTGACGGGCTTAACCCTGATACGGAAACTCTGAAGGCTGCGTTTTCAAGAAACGGATTTACCGACGGATACTTTACAGGCAGGAAAACATTTATGTTCGGTATGCGTGACAAGGATGACGTTATGTCATCGGCTCAGGTCATACCGGAGCTAAAACAGCTGTACCGTAAAGAAAGAAAAGTATCTGAACTAAATCTTGACGTTCATGTCAGAAAAGGAGAAAAAGTTACTTTAAAGGTTAGTGACACCGACGGATATTCATGTACTGTATATGGAAATATACCTGACACAGCTGTAAACAAACCGATAAATGAAGAATTTATTCTCAGACAGATCTCAAAACTCGGAGATACTATTTACAATCAGGGAAAAATCACCATACATACTGATGAGGGACTGTCTGTTCCGGCATCAGTTTTAAACAGTATGAGGCGCGAAGCCGTCGAAAAACTTTATGCTCTCAGAGAACAAACTGCAGAGCATGTTATTAACAACGACTTTACGCTGCACCACACCCTAAATGAGAAAAAGGAAAAACATCCGGCAATACGAATAAGAGCAGAGAGATATTCCGTTCTTGAGCATGCTGATACTAAAGATGCTGAATATATTATTCTTCCTCTGAATGAAATAATAAAAAATATCAGCAGTCTCTCTAATATAAAACAGAAAATAATAATCGAGCCACCACGTTTTATTTTCAACGAATGTGATATAGAAAAAACACTAAAAAATCTGTTTGAACTGGGATTTTCACATATTATGTGCTGCAATGTTGCATATATATCCATAGGAAAACAGATTGGTTTCAGGCTGCATGGCGATTTTGGATTAAACACAGCAAATTCATGTGCAGCTGAAGTATTTTGCGAATGTGGAATGGAAGATATAACTTTATCTTTTGAACTTAAACTGTCACAGATTGAAAAACTGAAATCCCCTGTATCTACAGGAATAATTGCGTATGGGAAACTCCCTCTTATGCTTACAGTAAACTGTCCGGTAAAGAACTCTTCAGGCTGCAAAAACTGCAGGCATTCAATCAAAGACAGAACCGGCCGCAATTTCAGAGTACAGTGTACAAACGGATATACCGAAATTTTCAACCATGATCCGCTGTATCTGGCAGACAAGCCGGAGGCACTGTCAAAAACGGACTTCATTACTTTGTTCTTTACGGACGAAAGTGAAAAAGAAACCCGGAAAATTATACTCGATTACACCGGAAAAACAGACTCCTCTCCTTCAGGAATAACAAGAGGTCTTTATTACCGTGGAATAAAATAATAAAACATATGAAAGGACAAAAAAGGCGATGAAATTCACAAGAAAAGGATTTGTTTTTATTGTGCTGATATTAAGCGCATTGGTTCTCGGCGGATATATCGGTCAGCACACCAGCGTTAACATGTTATCCTATACTGTATCATGCGGACTTGATCACGAATCTCCGCTGACACTTAATCTTATCATAGCAACCATTTCCATTGGCTTAACGCTTAACATAAGTATTGCCCAGATTCTCTGCATTTTCGGTGCTATTATAATATTTGCTTTATTTTCAAAACATATTGACTAATACTGTAATTTCATTTCAATAATATACTCATCAAATACATATACTATTTTTATCTGTAAAAACATAGAGGAGAATGATTAATGTTTACTAAGGATATCGGCATAGATCTCGGCACAGCAAATACTCTCGTTTACATGAAAGGAAAAGGTATCATCATCAGAGAACCTTCAGTTGTTGCCGTAAACACGCGTGATGAAAGTGCCAGTTACGTAGGCCGCGAGGCAAAAGAAATAATAGGAAAAACACCAGGTTCAATTATTGCAGTAAGACCGCTTCAGAACGGTGTTATTGCTGACTTTGACATAACAACAACAATGCTGTCACAATTCATAAAAAAGGCCCTTAAGGGAAGCATTTTTTCAAAGGCAAGGGTTACCATCTGTATTCCTTCGGGTGTTACTCCGGTTGAAAGAAGAGCCGTTAAGGACGCTGCAGAACTTGCAGGTGCAAAAAAAGTATATATAATAGAAGAACCGATGGCCGCCGCTATCGGTGCCGGTCTGCCTGTTACCGACCCGGTTGGAAATATGATAGTTGACATCGGAGGAGGAACAAGCGAAGTTGCAGTTATATCAATGGGAGGAATAGTTACAGCCCGTTCAATACGAATAGCCGGCGACGAATTTGACAAATCAATCATTGCATATATAAGAAGAAAATACAATATGCTCATAGGTGACAGAACAGCCGAAGATATTAAACTTCAGATTGGCTCTGCGTATCCGGGTGACGCTGTTGAAAAAATGGAAATCAAGGGAAGAAACCTTCTTAACGGACTTCCTGAAAACATTACTGTTACCTCAGATGAAATAAGAGACGCTCTTCTCGATCCAATCTCAAAGGTAATCGAGGCAATCAAACTTACACTTGAAAAAACTCCTCCTGAACTCTCGGCCGATATAATAGAACAGGGAATTACTCTGTGCGGAGGAGGAGCACTTCTTAAAGGACTTGATACTCTTATCAACAACGAAACAGGTATGCCGGTATATATAGCAGAATATCCGCTTGACTGCGTTGTTGAAGGTACAGGAAGAGTAATAGAAAACTACGAAAAATACGAAGACGCAATAAGCGAATACGGACCAAAATACTACTGATAGGAGTAAAAAATGCGCGAATTTATCAAAAGCATAAAGTTCAAAATAATTTTATGCCTTATCGCACTTATCATAGGCATAATGCTGTCCTCTCTCGCACAGAACGGTCACTCTGACGCAGGTTCAAAATTTATCAACACCATTGCAGCACCGTTCAGATATATATCCAGCGCAGTATCTCAGGCAGTTGACACAGGGGCAGCTCATATATTCAGTTCCAAAAAGTATTATAATGAAAATCTCGAACTTAAAGAAGAGATAAGCAGACTGAAAAACGAACTTGTTGACTATGACAATACCAAAGCGGAGCTTAGTGAACTGAAAAAATTTATCGGCATAAAGGAAGCACACGAGGACTATGTCCTTTCCCCTCCCTGCAGAGTTCTTTCATATACTGCCAACGATCCGTTCTGTTCATTTATTATTGACAAAGGCAGCGAAGACGGAATTTCAGTTGCCGATCCGGTTGTCACATCAGACGGGCTGATAGGAGCTGTAAGTGAAATTTCCGAAAAATACTGCACAGTAAGAACCATACTTTCACCTGAACTTTCATTTGGTGTAAAGGCAATGAGAAAAAATGAAAACGGAATTCTTGAAGGTGACATAAAATTTGCTGCTGACGGACTCAGTCAGATTATATACCTTGAAAAAGATACCGCGCTCAAACCAGGTGACACAATAATTACAACAGGAAGCAGCGGGCTTTTCCCGGCTGATTATCTTGTGGGAACTGTAAAGGAACTGGGAAAAGCTCCGAACGGACTTTCATATTACGCCTCAGTAGAACCTTTTGCAGATATAAAAAAGCTTACTAGTGTCATGGTTATCACATCCTTTGAAGGGAAAGGTGAAGCTAATGAATATTAGACTTATTTCCTCAAAGAAAAAAAGAAAATTTGCCGTTATAAGATGGACTATTTTTTCTCTGCTGATATGGGTTGTCTTTATATTTACAACTACCGGATATTTTTTAAAACCTAATCTGCTTATACCGATGGCCATATGTATTTCCATGAGTGAAGATTCACTTGTTAGTGCATTTGTCGGATTTGTCTGCGGAATTCTCAGTGATATAGCATTCGGAAAACTTATCGGATCAACCACGCTTATTCTTGTTGTTTCGTGTGTATGCATTTCACTGCTCTTTACACATCTGCTAAGGCAAAACCTGATTAATATTTCTGTACTTACCCTTGTATATTCTGCTGTACATTTTTCTGTGGATTATTTTTTCAGCTATATGATATGGCATCTTGACAACGAGTATATACTTCTAAAAAGATTTATCATTCCGGAATTTATTCTGACAGTACTCTCTGTTTTTCTTGTTTATCCGATAATAAGGCTCGTCAGAAAACATCTTACCCTGCGCAAGCACTATGTACTGGAAGAAAATCCGGCACTTATAAAGGATTAATAAAATGAATGCATTTACTGATAGACTGAGAGCCGCGCTGATTATATGCGGCGTACTTACGGTGAGCGCAGGAGCCGGCGTAAGATTAATGAAGATCCAGATGGTTGACAGCAATGTTTATACCGAGGATAAACCGTATGTATATACGGAAAAGCAAACAATACATGCAACACGCGGCGAGATTGAAGATGTAAAAGGTGTGAGCATCGTTGAAAACAAACTGGGGTTTAATGTAATCATCCAGAAGGCATCATTTCCTGAAGAAAATCAGAAAGCAAATGAAGTGCTGCTCAAAATAGCTGATTTTCTTACAGAAGAAGGCTATACCTACAATGATTCGCTTCCTGTATCGAAAAATGCTCCTTTTGAATTTACAACCGATGACGATTCTGCGCTTTCATATCTTAAGTCCTCTCTTGGGGTGAATGTATATGCAACAGCAGAAAACTGTATGGACAAATTTGCTGTAGACTATGATATTTCTGATGATCTTACTGATTATCAGAAAAGAATCATCAGTGGAATCAGATATGAAATGAAGCGGAGGGATTTTTCACTCAGCAATGTATTTACTCTGTGTGAAGATATCAGGATAGACTCTGTAACAAAAATAAAAGAACTTGGCATAGAACTCCCCGGTGTCGAAATACTGGAAGACGCAATAAGAACAAATCCTGTAGTTGATGTGATACCTCACGAGATAGGAACTGTCGGTCCCATATATGCGGAAGAATACGAAGAACTAAGAGATAAAGGATATTTTCTTAATGACTATGTTGGAAAAAGCGGTATAGAAAAAGGGATGGAAAGTGTTCTCAGAGGAAAAAACGGAACACGTGAAATAACCGTACAGAACGCTTCAGTAATCTCATCGGAGATAACCGAACCTGCTGTTCCCGGCAACACTGTAAGACTGACTGTTGATTCAGAGTTTCAGCGTGATATACAGAAAATTCTCAGGGATTTTATGAAGTACCTGAACGAGGAAGAAGAAGAATGTGAAAACGTAACATCCGGAGCAATAGTTGTGCTTGACGCAAAGGATAATGATGTACTTGCACTCGCAACTGAACCGACATACACTCTGGATGACTATATAGAAAACTATTCTGAAGTTCTTTCACGTGAAGGAAGCCCCCTTATAAACAGAGCAACTGACGGCCTGTACCGACCAGGTTCTGCTTTTAAAACAATAACAGCGACTGCAGGACTTAACGAAGGACTGGTAACTCCAGACAGCACATTTTACTGCAATCAGGGATATCAGTTTTACGAAACCCGTGTTTACTGTACCGGCTGGCATAATAATATATCTGCTTCCGAAGCAATACGGGTTTCCTGCAACGTATATTTTTATGAACTCTCACGTCTTCTTGGAATAGACAACATTGTAAAGTATGCTAATCTGTATGGCATGGGAACTACTCTGGGCCTTGAAAGCGGCGATTCAGAGGGTTACATTGCCTGTCCGGAAACCAGTGAACGACTGGGAGTTGAATGGTATTCAGGAAACCTTCTTCAGGCAGCAATAGGTCAGGATGAAACCCGTATCACTCCTCTTCAGATGGCTGTAGCAGCTTCTACAATTGCAAACAGAGGTGTACGGTACCAGCCTCATCTGGTAGACAGCATATACGATTATCTGGGCAACAAAGTTGATGACGTCCCTCCTGTAGTAGCTCAGACAATTACATCAAACTATGATTATGTATATCCTACTATTATTCAGGGAATGATAGGTGCCTCACAAAATACCCCTGACGGAGAATACTCTCTTAACAATCTGGGATACGACGTAGCAATCAAAACCGGTACTCCTCAGACAACTTCCAGCGAAAGAACAAGTACAACGGTTATAGGATTTGCTCCTGCTGACAATCCGGTAATCGCCTTTTCTGCAATCATAGAAGACGGTAAAAATGCAAAATATCTGGTACGCAAAATTATCGACTGCTATAATAAGCATTACGGTAATACAATAAGCTGATATTCGCTGTGTTTTTATGTCTCGTTTTATGCAGTATTAACAAATCAAATTTAATTAATCGTGTATAATAACAATTTTTCGTTTTGTTTTAAAAATAACTTTGACAAAACCAATATTTATGGTACAATATAGTATATAGGTATCTGATCAAATAATTTAGAAAGGATTTGAAAAACAATGACCATAGCATTAATCGCACATGACTCAAAAAAGGAACTCATGGTTCAGTTCTGTATCGCTTACTGCGGAATTCTCTCAAGAAACAACCTCTGTGCAACAGGCACAACAGGTAAACTTGTAAGCGAATCCACAGGACTTAATATAACAAGATATCTCAGCGGTTCACAGGGCGGTGACCAGCAGATTGCATCAAGAATCTCATGCGGAGAGATTGATATACTTCTCTTCTTCAGGGATCCAATCACCCCAAAAGCAAATGAACCAAACGACATAGAGCTCTTAAGACTCTGTGACGTGCACAATGTACCGGTTGCCACAAATATTGCGACTGCTGAAGCACTTATACTTGCTCTCGAAAGAGGCGACCTCGACTGGCGTGCTTATGGTACACCTGAATTCTAATAAAAATCAATTATTTATTTAAAGGAGTTTTTCACTACAATGGCTTTAATCGTTCAGAGACCACTTGGTACAGCTGATGTTACACCTTCTGAAATCAACAAATGGTACACAGTTGAACAGGTAGCGCAGGATACTGCATCTTCATTCGGATTCAAGGAAATCAGATTCCCGACTTTTGAAAGTACAGATCTGTTTCTCCGTTCTGTAGGTGAGACAACTGACGTTGTACAGAAGGAAATGTATTCTGTAATGGCAAAGGAAAGCAAGTTTACTCTCAAGCCGGAAGGTACAGCCGGAACAATTCGTGCTGTTATGCAGAACGGCATGCTAAACGACGCTCTCCCTCAGAAAGTATTTTACATAACTCCATGTTTCAGACACGAAAAACCTGAAGCAGGAAGACTGAGAGAGTTCCATCAGTTCGGGGCTGAGATGATCGGAAGTGCCTCCCCTGCCGCTGATGCAGAAATGATTTCAATGGCTGACAGTCTCCTGAAGTCACTTGGTCTTAAGAATATTGAGCTTAATATTAACTCTATAGGATGTCCGTCCTGTCGTGCAGGATATCACAAAGCTCTGAGAGATTACTTTGAAGAAAAAAAATCTGATCTCTGTGACACATGCCTTGGCAGACTTGAAAAAAACCCTATGCGTATTCTTGACTGCAAGAGTCCTGTATGTTCAGAAATTGCAAAAGAAGCACCTGTGATTTCTGATTATCTCTGTGAAGAATGTTCAAACCACTTCACACAGCTTAAAGAATTTCTTGACAGCATGAATATAAGCTACAAAGTAAATCCAAAAATCGTTCGCGGACTTGATTACTATACAAAAACAGTTTTTGAGTTCATTACAACTGATATCGGCTCACAGGGAACTGTATGCGGCGGCGGACGATACGACGGTCTTATCGAAGAACTTGGCGGTTCATATACTCCTGCCCTTGGATTTGCTGCTGGTATCGAACGTCTTATTATGACAATGGAAAAACAGAACTGCGATTTTATGGAACCAAACAAAACTGACATCTATATCGTTCCAATGGGACAGAGAGCCATTGTAAACTCCGCAGTACTTGCAGGACGTTTAAGAGAAGAAGGTTATACTGCTGAATATGATCTTATGAACAGGAGCCTCAAAGCTCAGATGAAATATGCAAACAAGATCGGAGCCGCTTTTGTTCTCGTGCTTGGCGACAACGAAATTGAATCAAAAACTGCAAAGCTAAAAAATATGGAAACCGGCAGTGAAACAGAGATTAAACTTGATGATTCATTTGCTGAGAATTTCGGTACTGTATTTATGGCATCAATTTTTGAAAAAGATGAAGCAAATGATATTTTCAGCGATCTGACAAAATAAAACCGGAAATCATCTAATCCACATTTTCTACGAGGAACCACTGAAAATTATTTTTGCAGTGATTCCTTAATTTTTGATATATCAATTTTTATTTTTGGAAAGGAAATTTATAAATGGCAGATAATATGAGTGGCCTTAAGAGAACTCACTACTGCGGTGAAGTTGAAGGCATTGGAAAAGAAGTAGTTGTAGGCGGATTTGTTCAGAAGATACGTGATCTCGGTAATCTTATTTTTATAGACCTCAGAGATCGTACAGGTATTGTTCAGCTTGCTTTTAATGATAATACGGCAAGAGATCTTTTTGAAAAAGCCGCTTCATGCAGAGCTGAATTCGTACTTATGGCAAAGGGAACTGTAGAAGAAAGATCAAGTAAAAATCCTGACCTCAAAACAGGTAATATTGAAATCATCGTAACAGATCTCAGAATCCTTGCAAAGGCACAGACACCTCCTTTTGAAATTCAGAACGATACAAAGGTTAACGAGGAACTCAGACTCAAGTACAGATTTCTTGACCTTCGCCGTCAGCCGCTTCAGCAGAACATCATGATGCGT
>JAEDJV010000163.1 GCA_016296165.1 Oscillospiraceae bacterium
GTCTGAGCGTTTGTGAAGAGCTGCTTAGCGTTAGCATTAGCTGCCTTTACAGAAGCCTTTCTTACCCATCCCATCATAGCTGGAACAAGGATAGCTGCGAGAACACCGATGATTGCGATAACAACGATAAGTTCGATAAGTGTAAAACCTTTAAGATTCTTCTTTTTCATAATGTATTCCTCCTAAAATATAATAATAAATATTATGAACGATTTTCATATTAAGTATCTGAACACAATCGGATCATGACGTCCTGAATCCATTGAAGTGTCTCTGTACTTTATGTTCATATTATATCATCACATTTTTTATTTGTCAACGAAAAAAAGGAAGATTGTATATTCGTTCAAAATATCTAAAACTTAAACGTTTAAGTTTGTTTCGAATTATGTATTGTGCATATTTATTGTTTTTTATTTTAGTTTTTAATTCTTATCAGTACAATCTATTAATAAAAAAAACAGTGCTCCAGCGAACACTGCTTTTTTATTATTACCATTATTGTTTTCTTATATCTCGCTCCACTTCTTCTCTCCCAGAGCAGCAGCCAGACAATCCTCAATTGAATCAGCTGACAAGTGATATGATGCATCACGCGGACACGGAACAGGAAAACCACCTGCTATACCGCCATTGTTTTTTTCTGAGTACGCAACAGCTTTTACAACACCATCATCAATCTGCGCTACCCAGGACGCTCTTTTTGTATGTGAAAGAACTGTGCTTATCTTTGTTATTTCCTTCTTTATATCTGCGTCATCTATCCCACTCCATACACCATTCTCATATGTGACAGTAACGGTTCCTACTGATTTGCCGCTTGTTTCCAGATCTGACATACATACTGATAACTGGTTGAACACTTCTGATGCATTGCTGTTACATGTGGAGATTTTTGATTTTGTAACCCACCCCATCAGAGCAGGAATCAGAATCGCAGTAAGTACACCTATGATAGCAATTACCACAATAAGTTCAATAAGCGTAAAACCTTTAAATTTTTTCATTTTAAAGACCCCTTTCAATAATACCTGAAATATATAAAACCATTCCCAAATACATCTTACGATGTACTATATCTAATTTTTTCTTATTATATCACCGCTTTTTTCTATTGTCAACAATTTTTTAAGTTCGATAAATAAATTTAGCTACTTCCACTATGAAGAGTCAATTTTTAGACCTATGTTTATGCTTTATGAAAAAAGCGAACAAATCCTTTGTTTTTTATTAAAATCATGTAAACGATAACACGATATTTCCAATATATCAAACGCTCCACATAATGATTATGGATTACGGTTTCAAAATGCTCATTCCCATGTTTACCTCCTGCAAAAATAAAATCAACTAAAGAAAAAGGCTATGCGACGCATCACATAGCCTTCAAACTTATTATTTATACTGTACTCATTAATCCCCTGAGTTAAGGAATCTGTAAAACTCAAGCTTATCCTGACACTTGTCAAGAGCATCTGGTTCGCGGATAATACCCTGTCTAACCATACGTGCAAGTTCCTGGTCAAGACACATCATGCCGAACTGCTTACCTGTCTGGATAGCAGACTGGATAAGATGTACCTTGTTGTCTCTGATCATAGCTGAGCAGGCGTCAGTAACGTTAAGGATTTCCATACATGCTATACGGCCCTTGCCGTCTGCCTTTGGAATAAGTGTCTGAGCCATGATACCAACAAGAACGTTGGCGAGCTGTGTTCTGATCTGACTCTGCTGGTATTCAGGATAAACGTCGATGATACGGTTGATAGTATCAGCAGCACTTGTTGTATGAAGTGTTGAGAGTACAAGGTGACCTGTTTCAGCTGCTGTTACAGCCGCTGTAACTGTTTCAAGGTCACGCATTTCTCCTACGAGGATGATATCCGGGTCTTCACGGAGTGCTGATCTTAATGCGCCTGCGAAGTCAGGTACGTCAGGTCCGATCTCACGCTGGTTTACCATACATCTCTTGTGTTCGTGAACGTATTCGATAGGGTCTTCGATTGTAATGATATGTGCACTCTTGTTGAGGTTAGCATAGTCGAGCATCGCTGCAAGTGATGTTGACTTACCTGAACCTGTAGGTCCTGTTACAAGAACAAGTCCTCTTGGTCTCATTGCAAAGTCCGCAAGAATTGGCGGGAGACCAAGATCTTCAAGAGTCGGGATATCGTTTCGGAGAAGACGAAGAGCTATCGCTGTGTGATTTCTCTGTCTGAATACATTTACTCTGTGACGGTAACCTCTCTTTGTAACATATGAGAAGTCACAGTCAAGGTGCTGATGAAGGCGACCTTTAAGTTCATCAGGACAAATCTTTTCAGCAACATCAGCTATTGCTTCTTCATCCATCATGTCATAGGAACTAAGCTTTCTGAGTGCACCGTTAAGTCTTACAACCGGTGCCATTCCAAATGTGAAATGAAGGTCAGAACAGCCAAGCACTCTGGCTTCATCGAGTATCTTATCAATATCAATTAACATTAAAACAAACCTCCGTTTTTATAGTCTGCTCATATCTCTTTAAAACAAAGATACAAAAATATTTATACAGAATATGTAACACGTACAAGCTCATCAATTGTTGTTCTTCCGGCTTGAACGAGTTCGGAAACGTTGTCACGAAGAAGTCTTGTACCGTTTCTCTTTGCTGCTTCTTCAAGCTGTTCCTTACCGGCACTCTCAGCGATAAGTGTTGAGATACCTGAGGTACAGTGAATAATTTCGTGAATAGCTGTTCTTCCTTTGTATCCTGTATTGTTACATTCCGGACAGCCCACAGCATCATAAATCTGGACAGGCTGTGAGATATGCATAAGCTTGTTTTCCTCATCGTTTGACATTCTTGGTCTGCGGCACTTAGGGCAGATAACCTTAACGAGACGCTGTGCAACAACACCGATAAGAGATGTAGCAACCATGTACGGAGCAACGCCCATATCGATAAGACGAACGATTGTGGAAGCTGCGTCGTTTGTATGAAGTGTTGAAAGAACGAGATGTCCTGTGATAGCCGCTCTGATAGCGATATCCGCTGTTTCAGAGTCACGCATTTCACCGATCATTACGATATCAGGGTCCTGACGGAGAATAGATCTGAGGGCTGCTGAGAATGTCATACCAGCCTTGCTGTTTACCTGACACTGGTTGATACCTTCGATATTCTTTTCGACAGGATCTTCTACTGTTACAACGTTTACGTTAGGTTTTGCAATCTCACCGAGGGCAGCGTAAAGAGTTGTTGTTTTACCTGAACCTGTAGGTCCTGTAACGAGCATAACGCCATGAGGACACTTGAGCATGCTTTCGAACATCTTGTAATTGTACTCACTCATACCGAGGTCTGTGATCTTTCTGAGGGCGATCTGACCTGTTGAGAGAATTCGGATAACTATCTTTTCGCCGTTTACTGTAGGAAGTGAAGATACACGGACATCGAGTTCCGTACCGTCAACAACCTGTGAGAAACGTCCGTCCTGAGGGATACGTTTTTCGGCGATATTCATACCGCTTATGAGTTTGATACGTGTTGCAAGGGCACTCTGTACTGCACTTGATACGCTCATGAGTTCTATAAGGTCACCGTTTACACGAATACGGATTCTTGTAAATGTCTTGAATGGTTCGATATGAATATCCGTTGCTTCTGCTCTGAATGCGTTTTCAACAATTGTTGTAGCAAGTTTAACGATAGGAGCACTCTCAACTCTTTCCTTTGATTCTTCATCATTGAGTGCTTCTGAACCGAACTGGCTGAGGCTTTCGTTTACGCTGTCGATGTTTGCCATTGTGTATTTGTCACCGATAGCCTTGTTAATTGCTGAACGTGTTGCAAGAACAGGAATAGTATCCATACCTGTGATAACCTTAACGTCTTCGAGGATGTTAAAGTTAATAGGGTCGTCAGTAGCAACTGTAAGTCTCTTTCCGACAATATCAATAGCAATTACAGTATGCTTCTTGGCAAGTGATTCAGGGATTTTGCTTACCGCTTCGTCATCAATCTTGAAAGTCTGGAGGTCAACATAAGGAACCTTGAGCTTTCCTGCAAGTGCCTGTGAAAATTTGATTTCGGACATATAGCCCATCTCTACGATTACTTCACCGAAACGTTTCTGTCCCTGTGATTCACGCTGTGCAAACAGAACTCTTTCAAGCTGTTCGTTTGAAATAAGGTTCTGTTCAACAAGATACTGACCTATAGGTATGTTTCTCATAACTGGACGCCAACTCCTTAAAAATTATTTTTTTCTTGAATAAAAGTTACTTTTATGTTAGAATGATGATATAAATTTTATATATGGGAGGATCAGAAAAATGATCTATTTTCGATTTCTCGATATACCGGCATACATTATAGCATATACCATCATCTCATTTTTTGGCCTGTGTATCGGCAGTTTTTTAAATGTCTGCATCTACAGACTTCAACTTGAGGACCCTGCAGAGAGATCTCTTGTAAAAAAATCTTCACACTGTCCAAAATGCGGTGCAAAAATCCACTGGTACGATAACATACCAGTATTCAGCTGGACTGTTCTACTGAGAGGAAAATGCCGCAGCTGTAAAGAACCTATCTCCAAGCGTTATCCACTTGTTGAAAGTCTGAACTGGTTTGCATATTTGCTTGTGCTTACCTTCGTTGATGTTCAGGACTATCCTGTTCATGCTGTTACCCTGGCGCTGTTCTTCTCCGTTCTCATCGTTATCGGTTTTATAGACTACGATACAATGGAGATCTACCCGGGTCAGCTTATGCTTATCGTTATTCTGGCTGTAATATCCGCATTGTTTTCAGACACACTCTCTATCCCGGAACGAATAATCGGCGGACTTGCTATAAGTGCCCCGTTCTTTATAATCGGTGAAGTCTCAAGGGTTATCATAAGGAAGAAAACCGGCGAAGACTACAGAGGTATTGAACTTGGAGATACACTGCTTATGCTTGTCTCCGGACTTCTAATCGGGACAAAATGTATTTGTGCCTCAGCAATTATCGGAATATTCTCAGCTGCAATAATCGGAGTGATAAACAAGCTAAGGGGCAAGGATTCAAAGTTTGCTTTTGGTCCGTTCCTTGCATTCGGACTTGTATTCGGTTCAATCTTCGGTGAACAGATGATCGACTGGTATCTGGGACTTTTTAAATATCCGGAGATAGTATACACTATTTTCACTAAATAACTCAACGAAATACTTTAAGCAGTCTTTGCAGTGCAAAGACTGCTTTTTTTAGATTCTACTATGATAGTGAAAAATCAGGCATTGTATAGAAGAAATAGA
>JAEDJV010000027.1 GCA_016296165.1 Oscillospiraceae bacterium
TTTTTGAAAATCAGGAATTATTTACGGCATTCTGATGCTTTGTGAATAATTCGGGATCAATATTATAATAAAATAATGAATACATTTCATAAAGATGATGAAATATATGCAGTTGTATCAGAGTTTTCTTTCAATTCATATACCGGAGATGCGAAATTTATAAATAAATCAGATAACTATACTAATGATGATTTTGAAAAAGATATGGATTTAATACTTAGCGAGGGAGAAGATGGCATCAAACGGGATGAACTTATTAATCTTATGATTCTAAATAATTTATCTTCTTATATTGATACTGAAAAAGGTATCTGTAATTTTAATAGTTTAGAATTTATAAGAATTCTTGATGATATAAAAAAATATTGTTGTTCAGAAGAGCATGACGAGTTTACTGAACACAATAATAGTGCGATGTTCTCGAAATTTTCATCTTTGAAACAATGTTCATATGTTAATAATATAATTTATAAAAATAATGGCGTGTTTTTAGGTGGCCCGGTAGAAAATAGTGATGAATGGTCTTTTTCATTTGTTCCGGAAAGAGTTTTTGGTATTTCAACAAATTGTACATGTAATGAAATAGCGTGGAAATTTATAGAACAGTTTATTAAGACGGAGAATCAGGAAAAAGCTGAACATTTTCCAGTAAATAAAAATGCTATGAATACTATGTTTGAAAAATGTATGTATGATGAAAATCAAACATGGGGCTCATACCGTATTCCTGTAATGGATAATAAATTTGCTGATAAACTGAGTAAAATGTTTGATGAGTTATACATTAAAACTTATAATGATGATGTTGTATATAATATTATCATAGACGAAATAAATGAAATGGTGGCTTATGATACTGATACAAAAGAAATAGCTGAAAAAATTCAAAATTCAGTTTGTAAATATTACAACGAAGTGAAATAATGTTGCGGTATGAATAGAATTTTACTGATATGTCAGATACATACGAATAGATCTGGCATATCTTGAAATGTTAATCCTAAAGAGACAGGCTTGTTGTGTGGATACATAACAAGCCTATACAGAAAGCGGGAGAGAGTTTCGTAATAAGTAACGAGCATAAGGAATATCTTAAGTGTGTTAAAGAGAAAAAATAGGAGAGTATCATTATGAAAGAACAGATAGATGAAGAATTAAAAATTACGATGGTTTTAAACCAAAAACGAATGAAAAAAGTCAGGTCCGGTCATGGAGCACTGCTCGTGATGAGTATTGTTCTTCTGTTTATGGAGGGGATATTTTTTATTGTTGGCGGACTTAATCTTTACTGTCTTATAGGTATGGTTATGAATGTTATAGTTTTTCTGAGTGGAACATATGCCTGGGACAAAAAAGAACTTCATTATGTTTTAATAGGACTTAATATTGCAGCATCTGCTATTTACATTGTATGGAATCCTGCTTCAGGACTTCTTCTGAGAATCGGTGTAGTACAGCATTTTTATCTTGCAGCCCAGATGTATATGTTCAGAAGACTTGGAAAAGAGCGTGAGGATCTTTCTTATGAGTTTGGATATCCTTATTTTACAGAGCTTGCGTCATATCAGATGAAGGAGAAGGAATATATTCCCGAACAAATTCAGAAAAATAATCAGTGTCTTGAAAATTTAGAGATACAATCAATTCATGTAATTCATGAAAATGAAAATTTATTTGATTGTTCGACAAAAGATGCTGTGAGTATGGAATCGGTTCCTGAAATGGGAAATATAGGTAGCGCTGATATATCGGAAAAATTTGAAAACTATTTATCAGGCAATGAAAAGAGTTGTAGTATTGAGTATAACAGGGAATATAAAATTAATAAAGAACCTGAAATGGATATTGATATCGAGGTTCTTGCAATCAACAAAAGACGAATTAACAGATTTAAAATTGTTCAGCATATTATATTTTATACTGATATTCTGTTTCTGTGGGTTAATTCGTCAAATGCATTAGGAGAATTTATGAATATTATTAGAGATCCGCTTGTTATACTGAAAGTATTTACCGTTCTTGGTGTTATAACTGCATCGATAATTACAGTTACATGCCTTGAAAACAAGCATATTATAAAATACGCTTTGATTTCATTTATTGTAGTTGGCTTAACTCTTACATTATTAAGTTTTGATCCTTACTATCTGGAATGGTTTTCAGTTTTTGCAGTTCAGATGTTTCTGGGGCTGAAACAGGCAGATGAACAGGAATATCTGAAAGCACAGTATGGTTATCCGTATTTTCAGAGAAATATGATAAAAAAACAATATGCGAAAAATGAGTATGTACCTGAACATACATTAAATTTTGAAAGCAGAAAAATGGATGACATCTAAGAAAAAAGTAAGCGAAAAAAAGGAAGTGCCGGGTTTTCGGCACTTTCTTAATTTTAGCTCATTACATTTTCAAAAAAAGTAAGATTGCTGTTATAAGAGGTGAACAGTTATTTTGGATGTGCAAAGTTTAGTTTATTTATATAAAATAACAGTTTAACTTCAAGAAAAACGTATAAACTTTAAAGATATTTTACTTGTAATTATCATGTTATTATCACATATGTCTGATAAAATTTAAAAGCAAAGTAATAATGCTCCGTTTAATCAGTTGAACGGAGCTATATATATGTATTAAAGGAGGTACTTCCAAGTGATTGAAGTTAAAAACTTATGCAAACACTATGGAGACAAAAAGGCTGTCGACAACATTTCTTTTGAAGTAAAAGACGGCGAGATACTTGGATTCCTTGGCCCTAACGGCGCCGGAAAATCAACGACTATGAATATGATCACCGGATATATATCCTCAACCTCAGGTCAGGCTATAATCAACGGCGTTGATATCATGGAAAACCCTAAGAAAGCAAAATCATACATCGGTTATCTTCCTGAGATCCCTCCGATCTACGTTGATATGACGGTGGAAGGATATCTGAATTTTGTATATGACCTCAAGAAGTGCAAACTTCCGAGAAGCAAGCATCTTCAGGAGGTATGTGATCTTGTAAAGATAACTGATGTAAAGGACAGGATCATCAAGAATCTTTCAAAAGGTTACAAGCAGCGTGTGGGACTTGCACAGGCTCTTATCGGAAATCCTCCTGTTCTTATTCTTGATGAACCTACAGTAGGTCTTGACCCTAAGCAGATCATAGAGATCAGATCGCTTATCAAACGCCTTGGTAAAAACCATACTGTTATCCTTTCATCTCACATCCTTTCTGAAATTCAGGCAGTATGTGACAGAATCGTTATCATAAACAAAGGACATCTTGTTGCTGACGGAACAGCGGATGAACTCTCCAACAGTATGACAAATGACCATAAGATGATCGCTCAGATCGAAGGCCCGAGAGAGGAAGTATACAAGGCAGTTAGAACACTCCCTGACGTTGTTTCTGTTGTTGCCGACATGGAACGCGGCGAAAACATCTATGATTATGAGATAGAAGCAAAACCGGGTGTTGATATCAGAAGACCTCTGAATAAACTCGTTATGGAAAAAGGCTGGTATCTTCTCATGCTTCAGCCTAATATGCTTACACTTGAAGATGTCTTCCTGAAGATAGTAACGGGTGAACATGAGATGAGAGAGGCACTCTCTGAAGAACAGCAGCAAAAGATTGCACATGCAGTAGAAGTTAATGACAAAATAAACGAAGCGGCAAATCAGCTTAAGGAAGTCCTTGAAGGAATGAAAAAACCTGAAGAGACAGATGATAATGCTGAGACTGAAGCTGAATCCGAGGGAAAAAAAGGAGATGAAGAATAATGGGAGCAATATACAGACGTGAAATGGGAGCGTTTTTCAGCTCCGCAATTGCATATATTTTTCTTGGAGTCTTTTTTGCAATTTCAGGATTTTTCTTTGTAAATTCCACACTGGCATATGCGACAACAGACCTCACAGGAACATTTGGATCGATTTTCCTGATTCTTGTTTTTCTTATTCCGCTTATGACAATGAAGCTCTTTTCTGAAGAAAAGAGACAGAGAACAGAGCAGGGACTGCTTACGGCTCCGATAGGACTTACATCTATCGTGCTCGGAAAGTATTTTGCGGCTCTTACACTTTATACAATCGGTATATCAATTTTCCTTGTGTTCGGACTTATACTTGAATTTTTCGGTACAGTAGCATGGGCTTCAGTTTTATCAAACTTCGTGGCACTGTTTTTCCTTGGTGCAGCCTTTATTGCAGTAACTCTGTTTGTTTCAACGCTTACTGAAAACCAGGTTATATCTGCTATACTTGGATTTTTATCACTTCTTGTACTTTATCTGATGGATTCAATTGCCAGTGCGATTTCAGTAGAGTTTATCTCAGATATTCTCAAAACTCTTTCTTTCTACTCAAGATACAACGAATTTGTAACAGGTCTTTTTAACCTTTCAAGTGTGCTTTTCTTTGTAAGTGTAGCTGTTGTATTCAATTTCCTTTCAGTAAGAGTATTTGAAAAGCGTCGCTGGAGCTAAGGAGGTATAAAAGATGAGCAAAGAAGAAAAAGAAATCCAGAATAACGAGGCTTCTGTAAAATCAGGAAAGCCTAAAAAAGAGAAGAAACCGTTTAACAAAAGAAAATTAAAGTATGGTTCGCTTGCAACGGCGGTAACAGTTATTTTCATAGCAGCTGTAGTTCTTCTTAACATACTGGCAACACAGCTTACAGACAGATTTGGACTGAAGATAGATACAACAAAGGAACAGATATTTGAGATATCTGAACAGACAACTGATTATCTTAAAACACTTAATGAAGATATCGAGATTGCAATTATGTGTTCTGAAGAAACACTGGACAACGGAAGTATTTACTATAAGCTTGTGAAGGAAGTCACAGAAAAATATGCTCAGAACTCTGATAAGATTACTGTCTCATTCTATGACACAGAAAAAAATCCAGAGGTAGTAACAAAGTTTTCTGCTTACACGAGTGAGACTGTCGGCATGGGAAAGATAGTGGTTTTCTGTAATGGAAGAATCAAGGTTCTTAATATGTCAGACCTTTATGAAACAACAATGGATTATCAGACTTATCAGCAGTCTATCACAGCAATTACAGCAGAACAGGTTCTCACATCAGCAGTTATGTTTGTTGCAGATCCAAATCCGCCGACCATTGCTGTAATAAGCTGTCAGCAGTCAGATCCTGCAGCTATTTCTTTCGGACAGTTTAAAACTATACTCGAAGATAACGGTTATACTGTTGAAACAGTTGATCCTCTTACTCAGGATATCAGCAGTGACTACTCAATGGTAATTCTTCCGGCGCCATATTCGGATCTTACTGAAACAGTTATAACAAAACTCGATGACTATCTTTACAATAACGGTGACCTTGGCAAAAATCTTCTTTATTTTGCAAGTTTTGATCAGAGAGAGACACCAAATCTTGATGCATTCCTTGAAGACTGGGGTATCAGTCAGGGCAATGGATATGTAAGCAATACCAATGCAGCAGAAATGCTCAAGGTTGGTATAGCAGGACTTCAGAATTATTACGCAGTACCACAGGCAAAGCTTTCTTCAGCAAATCAGGATCTTGTCAAATCAACAAGTCTTCCGGTTGCAATGCCAATGTCAAGACCGCTGAGTCTGTTATTTGAAACTAACGATGACAGGGAAACTGAAGTAATCCTTACAACGTCTGAAACATCAGTAATAGTTGATGAGAACACGACAAACGAAAATATAGGAAGCCTCCCTCAGTCTGAACAGAATGTAATGGTCAGAGGCGGAAAGCACAAGTATGAAGGTGCAGAACAGATTTCAAGTAATATTATTGCCTGCGGTTCAGTATTTGCAGTTGACTATTACATTACAAGTACAAATGCACTCAATAACCAGGAATTGGTGGTAAATCTTATAAACAAATATACAGGTAAAAATGAAGGAATTACTATTCTTTCAAAGAGTCTTAAACTTGAAAGTATTCAGATGTCACAGCAGACAGCTTCAGGAATTGCAGTTACAGTTCAGATTGTTCTTCCGCTTATAATTGCAGCAATAGGAACATGCGTGTTTATTAGGAGAAAGAATCGATGAGCAGTACAGTAAAGGGGCTCATAGCAGGTATCGCCGCACTGGTTGTTCTGGGCGGCGGCATACTTGCCATGAAACTTACAGAGCCAAAACCTGAAACTCAGGACACAGAGTCTTCTGCCACAGAGGAAACTGCACCGGAAGTTTACAGGTTTGATTACAACAATATAAAAACTTTTGAAGTCACCAATGAAAACGGAGGATATACTCTAAAGAGAACTTACAGGGCTGCCACAGAAGAGGAGCAGAGTAAGTTTGAAGTTGAAGGTCTTGAGAACATTAAGCTTGACGATACAATTATGGCTGACTTTGGACCGAATGCTGCGGTTCTTACCGCCTCAATGCTTATTGAAGAAAATTGTTCGGATCTCTCAAGGTTTGGTCTTGATAAACCAAAGGCTCAGGCCGTTATCACACTTGATGGAGATGATGCTCAGACTATAACACTACTCTTAGGTAATGATACTCCGGCAGGTGACATCTACGTATGCCTTAAGGGAACGGATACAGTATATTCTGCTCCTTCTTCATTCATTAAGACATATCTATATGAGAAAGAATATTTTATTTCAAAAGAAATACTTGAAGAACCGGATGATGAAAATTATCCTGTAGTACAAAAATTAACAATTGAGAGAAGCGACCTCGACTACGATATAGTTTTGGAATATGTCGGAGAAAATCAGTCCGGGGGAACCGTATCGACACATATGATGACCTCTCCTGTAAATGCATATCTCAATGTCAGCAGTTCTGTTGATTATACACATGGACTTTTTGGATTAAACGCATCAAGTGTTTTAAGTGTTTCCCCTTCAGAAGAGGAACTTGCGTTTTCAGGGCTTAACGAACCGGCATGTGTTGTTACTATGGTATTGGAAGATGGTAAGGAATATGTTCTTAATATTGGAAAACAATACAGCGGCGGATCAGACGATACATCATCGGCTGGTTATATAGGATATTTTGAAGGAACTGATATACTCTGGCATTTTAGTGAGGATGCAGTTCCGTGGGTTAATATGAAACCTGAAGATGCTATGTCTTCCCTTGTATTTGGTTCGTATATTTATGACCTGAAATCTCTTGATATTGAATCGGAAAGCGGAAATGCAAAGTTCAGTTTTTCAGGGACAAGTGCTGATACTTACAGCGTTATGCTTAATGGAAAGGACTTTGATTTTGACAGATATAAGGCGTTCTATCAGGCACTTATCAACGCACCTGCTGAAGAAATCTGTCTTACAGACGAAGGAATAGGAAAAAAACTTGCTTCATTTGAAGTAAAGTATAATAACGGCAATCCTGATGAACTCATAGAGTTTTATGAAGCTGACAACAAGAGAGTTATTATTAAGAAAAACGGTATAACAAGTTTCAAGTGCCGTATGGCATTTGTGGAAAAAGCACTGTTGCCGAATATCGCAAATATAGAAGGAGAAAGCGATTTCGTGACAAACTGGTAAAGCTGGAACATGTCGAATAATGTTACTAATATGATTCATGTTCAAAAAAAATATTTGTGCGACTTGCCAAAACGTTAAATATGTGCTATAATATATATTGAATGCCGTTAACGCATAGAGAAAGGGGAGTTTACTATGAATGAGACAAAACAAGAGAAAATGAAATTTTTTACTTACAAGGGGCTTCAGCTCGTAAGATGCGGTGATGTTCTGTATTATGGAAACATGACCGATGACTATGTAACAATGATTCAGGTTGTTACAAAACAAAAAGCCGGAAACATGGATGTTGCTGACAAGGTGAAGGTTTATCTGATGTCAACTGATGAGAACCTTAATCCTGTGGAGGCAATAAAGAAAACAAGTGAAAAGAATGGTCTTTATGACGCACTTGATCTTGCAGGTGCATGGCTTGAAAGAGCTAAACGCGAGGGAACGTAATCACCAGATAAAAAAACCTTCTGTAAACCTGATTGTTTGCAGAAGGTTTTTTGTTATATTGTTTTAACTGATAAGGGAGGTTTTCAACTTTAAACCGAAGAAGTGTTGAAAACAATATAAAAATCAGAAACACTTCTAAAAAAATACGTTGTCTGTAAATAATACAAACAACGTAATCTGATAAATATTCTGTAAGCTGTCTAGCGGGTTCGAACCGCCGACCTCTTCCTTACCAAGGAAGTGCTCTGCCTGCTGAGCTAAGACAGCGTCAAGCAACTATTTTATTATACTACGAAAAAGCTTTTTTGTCAATACCAATGAAGAATTAAAACATAACGGCCTGAAGGGATGTTAAGGCAGGCCGTTATGAATATTAAGCTAGATGACTCTGAAATCAATATTTCCGCTGTTTACATTGGCGGCAGTACACTGTACACGTACTTTATCTCCGAGTGCAAATACTTTTCCGGAACGCTCGCCTTTCAGGGAAATCAGTCCGTCGTATTCATATGTGTCATCTTCAAGAGTGTTTATATGAACAAGCCCTTCAACTGTGTTAGGAAGTTCAACATAGAAACCAAAATCAGTAACAGATGATATGATGCCTTCGAATTCTTCGCCTAGTTTCTTATTCATGAATTCAGCCATGTAACACGCTTCACAGTCGCGTTCTATCTTTACTGCAGTTATTTCTGTGGCGGTTGCACGTTCAGAAGCATTTTTTACAAATGATTCATAACGTTTTGTGAGCCACTGGCTGTCATAACCTGCTGTTACATCGGTGAGAATTCTGTGTATGGCAAGGTCAGGATAACGCCTTATAGGTGATGTGAAATGTGAATAGTCCTTTAGCGCAAGTCCGAAATGACCTATTGGATCAGGTGCATACTTCGCTTTGGCCATGGAACGGAGAAGAATATTGTTTATTACCGGGAATTTTTCGCTGTCTCTGTTGTTGTTCAGGATTTCTGCAAAATGTCCTGGCTTCACGCTGGAGAAATGAGGATAGTCTATGTTCATTCTTGTGAGAAAATCTCTCATATCCGCTATTTTTTCAAGTGAAGGATCTTCGTGAATACGGTAGACAAATGGTATCGAGGAAGTTCTTGCAAGATTGGCTGCACACTGATTTGCAAGAAGCATAAATTCTTCAATTATCTGTTCACTCTTTCCGCGTGTTCTCGGAACAACATCCACACAGGTGTCATTTTCGTCAATTATCAGTTTACTCTCAGCCGTTTCAAGCTGTGGTGCCCCTCTTTTTTCGCGGTTTGCCATTAATATATCAGCAAGTTCATCCATGATAAAGATATTTTCTCTGACTGCAGAGTATTTTTCGTTTATCTCATCTGACGAGGTATTGTCAAGTATCTGGTTGATTTCTTTATAGACACCTTTTACTCTTGAACGGATGACTGTTTTATGAAATTTATAGGATTTAATTTCCGCACTGCTGTCAAGGTCTATAATGCAGGAGAAAGCCAGTCGGTCTTCATCTGGGTTAAGCGAACAGATACCATTTGAAAGTTCCTTTGGCAGCATAGGAATAACTCTGTCGGCATAGTAAACACTTGTTCCTCTTATGAGAGCTTCCTTATCAAGAGGGGAGTTTCCACGTACATAGTGTGATACATCGGCTATGTGAACTCCAAGCTGATATCCGCCGGAAATTCTCCTTATGGAAATGGCATCATCGAGGTCTTTTGATTCAGCGCTGTCAATGGTGAAAATTATTTCATCGCGAAGATCAAGTCTGTTATTATAGTCATGAGGTTTAATTCCTTCGTCTGCAATCTTTTCAGCTTCTTTTTTTGCATCATCCGGAAACTCAAATGATATTCCGCTGGCAGTAATAACAGCCATTGCACAGCTGCTGGCCTTTAATGCACTTCCGAAACACGAGATGACGGCAGCTTTGTGTTCAGAGTGACTTGTTCCCCTTGAAGTTATCACTGCAAGAACTTTGTCTCCCGGTTTTGCGCCGCATTCGTTTTCAGTTATACGGACAGCAGAACGGGTCATAGTATCCGGAATGATAAAGAGTTGATTGTATTCACTCATCAAAACGCCTGATATTGTAGCCTGTCCCTGTTCAATTACAGAGATTACTTCACCTTCAGGTTTTCCTGTTCTGGACGGGATAAGATGAGCAAGAACCCTGTCTCCCGGCATAGCTCCCAGAAGATATTTTCCAGGGATGAACACTTCAGTTTTATCATCTTCTCTTTCGATAAATCCAAAAGTTTTGCTAAGCCGTTTTACTTCTGCAGTAAAATAACCCATACGTGAACACAGTACATACCCTTTCCTCTGGTCAAATATTCTGCCTTCGTTTCTAAGCTCCTCAAGAGCCTGTTTAAATATTTCACTCTCACTCTTTTTGCACTTTGTCTTTCCGATAAGATCGTTTCGTGTAACCGGCTTTTTACCCATCTGGTTCAGAACGAGAAGAATTTTGCTTTTGTAGTAGTTTGCTGAGTGTTTTGATTTTTTTTCGCCCATGTTTACAGCTCCTTTCTGAAAAAAATCCTGCGCATCGGTAGTAATTCTTTACAATCAAGAATGTATTACCAATGAGCAGGATAGCTGTTCTTATTATTTTACAACAAGTGGTACAATATTTATAGCAAGTGTAAGAACAAAAAATACAATTAAGCTAATCTTAGTTGCTTTTATGAGCTTTGCTTCCTTTGTTCTGCCTTCGTTCTTTCCGTAGAATGAATCGGAAGAAGCGCCTGTTATAGCAGATGTCATACTGTTCTGAGCCTTACTGTCCTGACTGAGACATAAGAATATGATAACAAGACAGCAAAGAAGCAAAATTATTCCCATAACTATCTCTGCGACGGTCATGTAGTAACCTCCTTATTCAAATAATATTATAAGTAATATCTAATTAATTATAACATGAAAAAACAATAAAATCAATAGCTTTTCAGAAAATACATATGATTCAGCGGGCCGGAGCCTTTTCCGAGATTTAGCTGGGTCTTCAGAGCTCCGGTAAGATAATCTTTGGCTTTACTGATGCTTTCTTCCACAGATAACCCTTCTGCCAGATTACATGCTATTGCGGAGGACAGCGTACATCCGGTCCCATGAGTATTGGGGTTGTCTATTCGCTCTGAAGAAAAAACATATGATATTCCATTTTCCGTAAGAATATCTGTAGCATCGGAAACCCTGTGTCCGCCTTTTACAAGGATAGCGGCCGGGGTCTTTTCGGAGATTATCAAAGCAGCTTTTTTCATGTCGTCAGTACTGGATATTTTTATTCCGCTTAATACTTCAGCTTCGGGAATGTTTGGTGTGATTATGCGGGCAAGAGGGAATAGTTTTTCTGTAAGAGTGTTTACTGCGTCTTCAGAGAGAAGCCGGCTTCCGCTTGTTGAAACCATTACAGGATCTACGACTATATTGGCTGCATTGTGTTTTTTTAGTGATTCTGAAACTGCTTCTATGATTGCAGGCTCGGACATCATACCCGTTTTTATACTGTCAGGATAAATATCTGTAAATATGCTTTCAAGCTGCATTGAAACAAACTCAGGAGTGACATTAAATATCCCGCTGACACCGGTTGTATTCTGTGAAGTAAGAGCAGTTATTACACTCATAGCATACATACCATGGGCAGAGATTGTCTTTATATCCGCTTGTATTCCGGCACCGCCGCTGCAGTCTGATCCTGCAATCGTAAGAACTTTTTTCATATTATCTGTTTCCTCCGGATATAATATTTTCAGAGATTTTAAGAAGCTCTCTGCATTCATTTTCAATATCTTCAGCAGCAAAGATTCCGGATACAAGAGCAACTCCTGAGATTCCGGTTCCGGAAAGCTCAGGCATATTGGAACGGTTTATTCCTCCTATTGCGACAACAGGTACAGATACACATGAGCATATTTGTTTTAACACATCGCGAGAGAGTGGTCTGGCGTCATCCTTAGTGCTGCTTCCGAATACTGCGCCGGAGCCAATATAGTCAGCCCCGTTTTTTTCAGCCTCTGCCGCAAGCTCAGGGGAGGCTGCAGTAACACCTATTATGAGATTTTTCCCTGTTATTTCTCTTGCTTCTCTGAGGCTGATGTCCTTCTGACCTATGTGTACACCGTCTGCACCGGATCGGACTGCGATTAATGGATTGTCATTTATAATCAGAGGCACATTGTAGCTTTTACAGAGGTCTTTTATCTGTATAGCTTCTTTTAGAAAACTTTCATAATCAAGTTTTTTCTCGCGCAGCTGCAGGCATGTTATTCCGCCTCTGAGTGCTGCCTCTGTCTGTTCAAGCAGTGTCTGATTTCCGGTCCACGCCCTGTCAGTTACGGCATACAGTTTAAGCATGCTTTTAATATCTGCCATGATAAATTCACCTTTTATTCATCAAATATAGAAACGATTTCACCATCCAGAATTCTGTTCATGTTTTTTACAGCACAGAAATTTCCGCACATGCTGCAGGTGTCCTCTTTCTGAGGTTTTGCTGAAGCTCTGTAAGCACGAGCCTTCTCAGGATCGATTGCTGTTTCAAACATTGTTTCCCAGTCAAGATCATGACGGGCTTTATCCATTTTCATATCCCAGTCTGCAGCATGAGGAAGTCCCTTGGCTATATCAGCAGAATGAGCCGCTATACGGGCAGCGATTATTCCTTCCTTTACGTCCTGCGCATCAGGGAGACGGAGATGTTCTGCCGGTGTAACGTAGCAGAGGAAAGCAGCTCCGTTCTGTGCAGCTATAGCACCGCCTATTGCGGAAGTTATGTGGTCATATCCCGGAGCAATGTCTGTTACAATAGGTCCTAAAACGTAGAATGGTGCTCCATGACAGAGAGTTTTCTGTATTTCCATGTTTGCGGCGATCTGGTTAAGAGGCATATGTCCAGGACCTTCAATCATTACCTGCACATCCTTGTCCCAGGCTCTCTTTGTGAGTTCGCCAAGAGTAATGAGTTCTTCTATCTGTGCCGGATCAGTTCCGTCAAATATACTTCCAGGTCTGCATGCGTCACCGAGGCTGAGAGTTACATCATATTCGCGGCATATCTCAAGTATCTCATCAAATCTTTCATAGAACGGATTTTCGTTTCCTGTCATCTCCATCCATGCAAATATTATTGAGCCTCCTCTTGATACAATATTCATCTGGCGTTTGTTTCTTTTAAATTTTGCTGCAGTTTCCTTATTGATACCGCAGTGAATAGTCATAAAATCCACACCATCTTCAGCGTGCATTCTTACTATGTCAATCCATTCGTCAGAAGTAATCTTCATAAGCGCCTTGTGGTAGTAAACAACAGCGTCATATATCGGTACTGTGCCTATCATTGCCGGACATTCTGATGTGAGCATTTTTCTGAATTTTCTTGTATCACCGTATGAACTAAGATCCATGATTGCCTCAGCGCCAAGCTCAACAGCATTTTTCACTTTTTTCATTTCTTCTTCGAGACTTGCCATATCTCTGGAAGTGCCGAGGTTGACATTTATCTTTGTTGTAAGTTCAGAGCCGACGCCGTTTGGCGAAATGCATCTGTGCAGTTTGTTACATGGAATTATTACTTTTCCTTCCGCTATAAGCTTCATAAGTTTTTCTTCCGAAATATACTCCTTTGCAGCTACTGCTTTCATCTCATCTGTTAGTATGCCTTTTCTGGCTGCTTCCATCTGTGTCATGTATTTTTACCTCTTTAAATATTTTTAGTTTTAAATAAAAAACAGAGAGTAAATACTGCGGTACTACTCTCCGAAAAAATCAGTATGACTTCCTACGGCGGCATTATCCGCATCAGGTCAAGGGTCGGAGCTTGCATCTCCCTCTCAGACTGTTTACAGACTCCCCTGTTTTTCTAAGTATAGCATAGATTTTCTGTGATTGTCAAGGTAAAAAGTAACCGCATGTGCAACCGCCACAGGAACTGTCACAGAAAATAAAAAAGGAGACGTGAAAACGTCCCCCCTATAAAAATCTATCAGTTAATAATTTATCTCTGTTCGCAGATAAGTTTAATAGCTGTTCTCTCTTCTCCGTCAATTACTATGTTAGTGAAAGCCGGAACACAAATAAGATCAATGCCAATAGGAGCGAGATAACCACGTGCGATAGCAATAGCCTTAATAGCCTGATTTGCAGCACCGGCTCCGACAGCCTGAACTTCAACAGCCTTCTTTTCTCTTATAACACCTGCTATTGCACCAGCTACAGAATTTGGTGAAGAATGTGACGAAACTTTTAAAATTTCCAAAATGAAAACCTCCTAAGTATGATTATTATAATCAGTGTGTAAAGATAATGTCCGGTTGCAAATATATTATACATTAATGATAGGTTAATTGCAACACTTGACAATGATTTTTGTTAATATTATCTTATAACCAACCTGGTGATTTTAGTGCATATGCCAAGTTTGGTATCTATTTCTAAAACGACACCATTGAGAAATGACGGGTTTTCTGATTCCCTGAAGAAAACAGGGGTTTTAAAACGCTGTCTGTTCAGTGCATCTTCTGTCATAACACCAAGAACAGAAAGTTCCGGACCTGTCATACCTGCGTCAGTAATGTATCCGGTATGACCGTTTAGTATGATTTCGTCCGATGTCTGTACATGAGTGTGCGTTCCGATAACTGCAGTTACTCTTCCTGAAAGATAATGCCCCATGCATTTTTTTTCTGAAGTAGCCTCCGCATGAAAATCTACTATGATGTTAGGTGTATCTATTTCATCAAGAATCCGGTCTATAGTTGAAAACGGATTGTCAAGTGCATCCATATACGCAGTCCCCATAAGATTGACAACTGCAAGCTGATAACGTCCGAAGTCAAATGTTCTGTATCCTTTACCGATACATCCGTCAGGATAATTTGCCGGACGTATTACGCATTCGCGATCAAAGATATCTGCCGCTTCCTTTCTTCTGAAAGCGTGGTTTCCTGTAGTTATAATATCTACACCAAAACTTAGAAGATCTTCAGCTGAAGCTTTTGTTATTCCGTTTCCCCGGGCCGAATTTTCACCGTTTGCTATTGTTACATCTATGTTGTATTCTTTTTTTATTTTATAAAGGTTTTTCATTAAGAATTCACACCCGGATTTGCCTACAACATCACCTATAAAAAGCAGATTCATAAAAAAACTCCAATCAAAATGAAATATAACATAATGATAACACAGCATCACAGATGTGTCAACCGGGCTTTGTACTTGTAATTAATCCATAACTGTGGTATAATTATAAAAATATAATTATACATCAGCAAGGGGGCCTGGATACAGTGATTTCCATAGAAAATCATATCGGGAAAATTACAATATCAGACAGATATCTCAAAGATCTTATCGCAAATACCGTTACAAGATGCTTTGGTGTTGCTGATATGAGGGATATCTCAATTAAAAATGATATATGTTTGCTTTTCAGAAAAAATAATACTGTCGGAGACAGCATCAGATTAAAAGTTAAGGATAACCGTATTTTTATTAGTCTCCATATTTCCGTAACATATGGAACAAATATAACTGCGATAGTGAACAGTATCAGACATAAGGTTAGGTATGCCGTTGAAGAGGCGACGGGAATGGACGTCGCAAAAATTAATATCTCTGTTGACAGTATAACAGAGTGAATCATGAAAAGGGGTTGAAAATTTGATAAGCGGAAAACTTTTCAGAGACGCTGTAATAAATGCTGCTGTATGTATTGAAGAACAAAGAAAGCAGATAGACGAACTAAATGTTTATCCTGTACCGGATGGTGATACAGGTACTAATATGTCAATGACTATCAATTCAGCCAGGGATGAACTCCTTCTGCTTGATGATAACGTTTCTGTATCCAGAGTTGCGGATACAGCAGCTTCTGCAATGCTCAGAGGGGCACGAGGAAATTCCGGAGTAATTCTTTCAATAATTTTCAGAGGTTTTTCAAAGGGATTCAAAGATCTTGAAGAAGCAGGCTGCAGTCATATGGCAAATGCACTTGAACTTGGTGCAGACGCAGCGTATAAGGCTGTTATGACACCGACGGAGGGGACTATTCTTACAGTGGTAAGAGCAGCTGCACAGACAGCACAGAAGGCCCACAATTCCACGAATGAACTTACTCTTTTCTGGAGAACAGTATGTGAATCAGCTGAAGCTACACTCAAAAAAACACCTGAGATGCTTCCTGTATTAAAAAAATCCGGAGTAGTTGATGCCGGCGGAAAGGGACTCACTATAATATTCAGAGCAATGCTTGACGTATTCGGCGGCATGAAGATATCTTCTTTTTCATCAGATTCATCAGAGCCATCTTCTGATTTTTCGGAAGTTGATGAAGAAACGGATATAAAATTTACTTACTGTACAGAGTGCATTATCACAAAGTCCCCGGACAGCCGTGATTCTGCAACACTCAGAGCATATCTTGAAACAGTAGGTGATTGTGTACTTGTAGTTGACGATGATGAAATAATCAAAGTTCATGTTCATACAAACAATCCGGGTAAGGTTATTGAAAAAGCACTCGAATACGGATATATCAATCTCCCGAAGATAGAAAATATGAAGCTTCAGCATGACGGAAAGAAAAAAGAGCAGAAAAAATCGTCAAAAAGAAAAGAAGTACAGAAAACTGTGCCGGAAAAGAAATTCGGTTTTGTTGCTGTTGCGGCCGGCCATGGTCTGGAAGCTATGTTTAAAGATCTTGGCGCCGACGTTGTGGTTACAGGCGGACAGACGATGAATCCGTCAACTGAAGATATTCTTGATGCGATATATCAGACACCTGCTGAAACAGTGTTTATTCTTCCAAACAATAAGAATATCATAATGGCCTCTGAACAGGCTGTAAAGTTTGCTGACAGGGGAGTATGCGTGCTGCAGACAAGAACTATTCCTCAAGGGATAGCCGCTATGCTCGCTTTTGATGAGAGTGCAGATATTTCTGAGAACAGGATTAATATGACCAGAGCCTTTGAGAGAGTATCCACAGGTCTTGTAACATTTGCAGCCAGAGATACAGAGTTTGACGGCAAGCATATTAAAAAGGGGGAGATACTTGCTCTGGAAAACAACAGTCTGGCATATGCCGATAAAGATATTAACAAGATAGTTCTTAAGCTTGTAAAAAAACTGGTTAAAAGTGATACGTCTTATGTAACCCTCATATACGGTTCTGATGTTACTGATGAAAATGCGGAAAAGATGCAGAAGCTTCTTTCACAGAAACTTAATGACCGGATTGAAGTAATGCTTGTAAATGGCGGACAGCCTGTATATTACTATATTATTTCAGTTGAATAAAATTACAGGAGAAAACGCTATGACAGATTTGTTTAAACCGATAACGGTGCTTAGAGGAGTAGCGGCTAAACGTGCCAGGCTTTATGAAAAGCTTGGCATATTTACTCCGTTTGATCTTCTGTACCATATACCGAGAAATTACATTGATTACAGTAATCCTGTTATGATAAATGATGCTGTAACTGATGAGAATAATGTAGTAAAGGGTACTGTTATCAGAAAATTCCCTGAACAGCGTATAAGACAAGGACTTAGTTTGTTTAAAGCTGTAGTAACAGACGGCCAAAATCCATTTACAGTAATATTTTATAATAACGTATATACATTCGATGCTCTTGCAGAAGGCGAGGAGTATATTTTTTACGGAAAAGTAACAGGAAATCTTATTTCGCGTGAAATGAATTCGCCAAAATACATCCCTGCAGATGCACCTGTTACTCTTCGGGCTGTATATCCCCTTACAGCAGGACTGACAAATACTATGCTCAGTACTAATATATCCGAATCACTCCGTATACTTGAAAACGAACCTCTGGAATTTATGCCGGATTATATAATCAAGGAAAATGGTTTGTGCAGTCTGCAAACTGCTTTAAAGAATATTCATTTTCCGGAAAGCCGGCAGTCTATGGAGATGGCAAGAAAACGACTTGCATTTGATGAACTGCTAAACCTCCAGCTTGGTATGCGTATGCTTCGGCATCGTAATTCGGATTCAAAATCAGGGTTTGTTCTGTCAGAATCGGTTTCAATTTCTGATTTTTTGGGTGGTCTGCCGTTTGAAATGACGGGGGCACAGAGTAAAGCTGTGGATGATATCGTAAGTGATATGTGCAGGGAACGTCCTATGAACCGGCTTCTTCAGGGGGATGTAGGCAGCGGTAAAACAGCTGTAGCCGCTGCTGCCTGCTATTTTGCAGTAAAAAATTCATGTCAGTGTGTACTTATGGCTCCCACAGAAATACTGGCAAATCAGCACTTCCGTACTCTCAGCGGATTTCTTTCTCCGTTTGGCATAAAAGTATGTCTTCTCACCGGTTCAATGACTTCACGACAGAAGAACAGCATAAAATCGGATATTGCTTCAGGAAACTATGACGTGGTTGTAGGTACACATGCGGTCATACAAAAAGATGTGGAATTCAGCAGGCTGGCTCTGGTTATAACAGATGAACAGCATCGATTTGGCGTTGCTCAGCGAAATGCACTTGCTATGAAGGGTGATAGTCCTCACCGGCTTGTAATGTCTGCTACGCCTATTCCCCGTACACTTGCTATGATGATATACGGCGATCTTGATATAAGCATAATAAATGAACTTCCAGGCGGGAGGCAGCCTATAGAGACATACGCTGTAACCGGGGGTTATCGTGAACGTGCTTATGAATTTATAAGAAAACATGTGTACGAAGGCCGGCAGGCGTATATTGTCTGTCCTATGATAGAGCAGACAGAAAGTGATCTTAAGTCAGCGGTGGAATATAGAGATAAGCTAAATCTTGTTTTTCCTGAGTATAACGTAGGTCTCCTTCACGGAAAAATGACTGCCTCTGAAAAAGATACGGTGATGAGCGATTTTAAGGAGGGACGTACGGATATTCTTGTATCTACAACTGTTATTGAAGTAGGTGTGGATGTACCAAATGCTGTTGTTATGATGATAGAAAATGCGGATCGTTTCGGATTGTCTCAGCTTCATCAGTTGAGAGGACGTGTGGGACGAGGCAGGGAGAAGAGTTACTGTATTCTTGTAACTGATAACCGGAGTGAGGAAGCGAAACATCGTCTTAAGATAATAAGCTCATTAACCGATGGGTTCCGTATATCCGAGGAAGATTTAAAATTAAGAGGTCCCGGGGATTTCTTCGGAAACAGACAGCATGGGCTTCCGGCACTTAAAATTGCAGATATAGCTGCTGATTCCATGTTACTTGAACGTACATCAAGCATATCGGAAAAGATAATATCTGGTGATCCTGAACTTATGAAAAATGAGCACAGAGGACTTAGGGGCGAAGTCATGAGATTATTTGCAGCTCCTGTTGATTAGCGCTACATTGCTTGTAAGAATGACACATATTACTGAATAAAATGTCGAATTAAATATACAACATTAATAAACCTAAAAAACTTTTAAAAAAAGTGTTGACATTTGATTTGCAATATGATAAAATAAATATCGTCGTCAGAGAGGAAACGGACACAACGATACAGAAACCTTGAAGATGATGAGGTCGGGAGCATAGCTCAGCTGGGAGAGCATCTGCCTTACAAGCAGAGGGTCATAGGTTCGAGCCCTATTGTTCCCACCATAATGGCCTGGTAGTTCAGCTGGTTAGAACGCTAGCCTGTCACGCTAGAGGTCGTGGGTTCGAGCCCCATCCGGGTCGCCAACTTGCCTCTGTAGCTCAGTCGGTAGAGCAGAGGACTGAAAATCCTCGTGTCGTTGGTTCGATTCCGACCGGAGGCACCATGCGGATTTAGCTCATCTGGTAGAGCGCCACCTTGCCAAGGTGGAGGTAGCGAGTTCGAGCCTCGTAATCCGCTTTATTTTTTTATAGGAATTAATTGTGAAGGTCTGGTTCAGACCTTCTTTTGTTATACAAAGACGAATATACATTTATATTATGGCAAATGAAAAATATTTTTGGTTTACTGTTGGCTGATATGTACGAAGTGACCTCGGAGAACTTACGTACAGGGCAATATACAGTAAAGTTTTCCAGCCTGTGTCTGAAAGGAGTTATATATGTCATCTGACGGGAGTCGACTGTTAATTCTGCTGATTTATTTTGTTTTATTCAGAGCGATATGCACTGCGTGTGAACATTCAGTAACTGAAGTAAATGATGCAAAGATAAAGGAACTTGCCGATGAAAATGCAAAATATAAAAAATTACACGAGTTAATTTCTGCACCAACCAGAATGCTGACTGCGTTTTCTGTAAACAGGATACTGTCTGGTTTATGTACAGGGATAACAACTGTTCTGATGGCCTACGAAATGTTCAAACCCAAAGGGTTGACTATGCTTGCGACCGGGATAGCAGCGGCGATTCTTTCTACAATAGTAACAGCTGTTTTTTCAGATACGGTTCCGAAACGAATTGCGGACAAATCTCTAAGTGAAGAAAATGCACTTCGGGCTGTACCGTTTGTCAAGGTAATTATGGTGATAACATCACCGCTTTCAGTAGTTATAAATGCGCTTTCGTTCTGCGTATGCAAACTGCTGGGCGTTTCATCTCAGGCTAAGATGGAAGTAGTTACAGAAGAAGAAATTCTTATGATGGTTGAGGCCGGGAATGAAACTGGCGTTATTGAAGAAAGCCAGTGCGAAATGATTAATAATATATTTGAATTCGGCGATGTAAAAGTATCTGAGATAATGACACACCGAACTGATATAGTTGGTCTTGATGTAAATGATAAGATTAGCGACATAATTTATCTTGCGATAAATAAAGGATTTTCCAGACTTCCTGTTTATGAAGAATCTATAGATAAGATAATTGGTATAATATATGTAAAGGATTTTCTTTGCCTTGTGGGGTGTGAAAAGCCGGAGGACTTTTCTATAAGAGATTTTATGAGAGAGGCTCTGTATATTCCTGCTTCGAACAAGTGTGATGAAGTTTTCGAGATAATGACAAAGAAAAAAGTTCAGATGGCTGTTCTGGTTGATGAATATGGCGGAACGGCCGGAATTGTCACTATGGAAGATATACTTGAGGAAATAGTGGGGAACATTCAGGATGAATATGATGAAGAGGAGCAGGAGATAACCGAGATATCTGAAAATACATATATGATATCCGGTGCAGCTGATCCGGAGGATATTCTGGAAGTTCTTCATGTGAAAAAACCGGAGTCCCGCGAGTATGACACTATGAATGCTATGATAGTGGATTTACTTGGAAGGATACCTTCAGAACTCGAAACACCGGTTGTCCAGTACGAAAATATAGAATTTACAGTTATGCTGACTGAAGATAACTGGATTTCCAGAATAAAAGCTGTTGTTAAAATGAAAGATACTGATGATGAAACGGAATAATATAACTAATATGGCTTTCGGTTTTACCCGGAAGCCTGTTTTATATTCTGGCAATAGGGTTTGATTGAACAAAAAAATATATGAACGAGATAAGAATATATTTAAGTTGCATATATTTTTCCGAATGCAAAAAAAATCTAAAAAAATTGTTGACAAATGCGATTTGTAATGATATAATAATAAAGCTGTCTGACGAGAACAGGAAACAGACAGATATCAAAAAGATTTCAAAAAACTTTGAAAAAAAGTATTGACAAATGAAATTGAATATGATATAATCAAAAAGCTGTCGCAAGACAGAAACAAGTATCTTGAAAATTGAACAATGCACTAAATAAAACCCTTGAAGATTCCAAGAGTAAAATCAAGGAATTAATAAAGAAGTCAAGCAG
>JAEDJV010000028.1 GCA_016296165.1 Oscillospiraceae bacterium
GAAGAACAGAGCAGAAGAACACTTCTATGAATAATGGCAGCGTTATTAATTCCGGATCCAATAATAATATTCAGAACGGAAATAACAATAATATGAATACTTACTCCGAAAGGCAGAGTACGATTGATCTGAACAATATGGTTGTGGCTCAGACTTATAATGAGCTGGCGGAAAAGGATAAGCTTGCGGTTCAGATGTATATTTTGGAGACTGCTGAGAAGGCGGAGAAGTAAGAGAAACGAGGGGTTATTATGGGGAAGAAAAAATCATCGTGTTTAGGGCAACTGTTTAAGGTTGCGTTGTGGATTTGTTTCTGGCCGATTGGTGTTGTAGTTCTCTTGTATAAGTATTCTAAGAAAGAGAAGAACAAGATGGTTGGTGCAACTCGGAACAACATAGTTGGCACATCAAATCAATCACCAGGTTTCTCTCAACGATTAAGTAATGATACGCTATCCGAATTAAATAACGCATTATCTGAACCGCTGGTCCAATTTCGCACAACAATTTCTACCTCCCACTCTGAAAATTCTGTTTCAGATGGACATTTCTCATGGATTGACTTTGGGAAACCTGAAGGTGATCCAGAAAGATTTATGAATTATTCATATTACGAAGTATCTGGAAACAATGAATCCGGGAAATCAACATTTAAAATTGTTTGCGGAACATCAGAAGAAGATGCAATTTACAAGGCAAAAAGAGAAGGTTTAATGCCGCCATACACTACTAAAAAAACTCCTGCTAAGCCAGCTACCGAAAGACAGATAGATTGCCTTAGGAAAAATAACATTTCTTTTCCTGATGAAATAAATAAAGACATTGCTCATGATATATTATCAAGATTCTTTGGCGATGATAGTGAAGAGGGTCCTGAACCGTGGCTTATAGACCTTGCTGTGAGGCTAAACAAATCTTTCACTTCTTATATCGGTCACGACGGATTATTACAGTCAGTATTACTTTATAGCGATACCAGAACATGCGCTGCTCTTTATGCGTACGGCGTAAATCAAAATATGCGTGGTCTTCCGTTCGGTAACATGTTTTTAGAACTAGATGTGGAGAAGTTTTATAGATTTGCTGATAATGTAATTGCTAACGAATCACTTGTCAAGTCTCTTCAGGGCAGAAATACATATGATTTTCTTAAACCTAATAAGAACACAAATATCTATAAGGCTGCCCACACATTTCTGATTAACAATTAGGCTTAATGCAAAGTTGTCCACTTGTGTGGATTATAAAATATAAACAAGGGATAGTTTTATGTACGATAAAAACGATAATATAAAGGAGATGTATGGGTCTCAAAATAATAAATCTGTTATTGTAAACGGAAATAATGTAAATGTCACAAATAATAATACTACGATTAATAATATATACTACATCACAAACATCTCTCCAGAGAATTTAAATGGTAACAGTATTGAAAATCACAGCGATATTCGTATGCCAGAAAAACAGAATAAATCTGTCGCCCCATTCTTTAATCAAGATACTACTGTGGTGACTTCTCTAATTTCGGTTCTTCTTTGGGTTATACTCGCAAAGTCGCATCCGATTATTTCAATTTTTATTATACCGGCTGTTCAATCTATTGCTGGTTATTTTGGTTTCCGTTCTGCCGAAAAATGTATCGGCCGGCTTATTCATAGTTTTCTCTGTTCGGCTATAATGCTTTCGGCCGTACTTATTCTAATCAGTAATTTCTTATATAACAATTCTACAATAACATATGAGATGCTGTATGGATGTTTGCTCGTATTGGTCGCAACAAATATGATCTCTTTCTTTTTAATGTATTTCAATATTGCATTGTTTAATGGAAAGATGAGGTCAGTTTAATTTAAAAAATAAAGAGGGGATTTAAAATCGATAATATACCATATGTTGTGGCAATAAATAAATGCTACGCTGAATATGCTGCAACATGTCCGATACATTGTAATTTAAATGACGGAACCATGGCGATAGTGAAATATCCTAATAACTTAGAAGGAAACTTAATATTATTCAACGAGTTTATTTCGTATAAAATAGCTGAGGTGATAGGATTAAAAGTTCCTTCATTTGGGATTTGCGAACTGGATGGACGTGCTGCATTCGGAAACGAATATGCTTCACAAATCAAATCTGATTCTAATGCAGAAATAATCACATCTGACAATTTCGGAATCTGTTTTTACAGCGAATTTATTCGTAATACTATGCCTTTCAAGCCGTTTTTTATCAGAGATTTATCTAATTTAGAAAATTTTCAATTAATGATCATTTTTGATCATATAATATATAACAAAGACAGACATCCAGGCAATATTCTCATTTCACCAGTTGAGAATATTTTTTATGCAATTGATCATAGCCATGTATTCAAAAATCAGTGTATCTGGGACTCAATTTCTTTTGAACAGGGCATAGCAAGTAATGACTACTGCGATAAGGATATTGTTGAACTAAATTCTGATACATACGAAAGCATATGGCGTACAAAGAAATTTGATATTCAGCTCGCTAAAAAACAAGCCGAAGAGATTCAGAATATATTGACACCGAAGTGTATATCTGATATAATAAATCAGTTGCCAAAAGAGTGGTTTAGCTATATAAGCCTAACCGATTTAAAATCGCTGGAAAAATATCTGAATTACAGGATTTTAAATTTACAAAGTGTTATTGATACTATTTATGAAGCGAAGGAGGAGTTATTCCATGAAAAAAATTGAATATTCAGTTTTCTCTTATTCCCCTTCATTCGTTACAGGCGAACGAATCAACCTGGGGGTATTGGTTCATTGCACAGAAGACAACAAAATAGTTTTTGAGCATATTAAGAAAAAGCATTATTCAAGACTTCAGGCTTTCGATGACGAACTGAATCTTGATGTCGTAACCAGAATACTGGATATGCTCGAATCTGACATCAATGATGTTCAGTTGACTCAAAATATGCCACTTTTTGATAATCAAAAAACATTTAATCTGAAAGAATATGTGAAGCATTTCGTGAATGAATTTAGCTTTACAGAAGTCGCTTCAGTGTGTTATGAAAACTTTAGTGAAGCTGTGGATGAATTAAAAAAAGTATTCCTAAGACTTTACTATTCAAAATCAGAACGACCATCAAGAGCGGTTGAGCAATCTTTTGTCGAAAGAGTAATTAACACTTACAAATGTGACTACTTAACAAAATACAATACAAAAGATTCTTTCGGACTGAGTATGAAATATGACTTTTGGGTAAACAAAAAATATGGCATTAAAATATTTAACATTACAGACAGAAACGCACGAATGATTGCAAACAATATCAGAGCTTGGGCATGGTACTGTGAACATTCTAACAACGACACAATTATCGTATATAACAAAATGGTTTCTTCGTTAAAAGAAATAGAAATCGCTGATAAAATAATTGATATATTAAAGTCATCTGCAAAATATGTAGTAAACCTTGAAGCTTTATCTAATTTACTGTCTGAATTAAGTGTTTCCAAATAATCAGGAATACTTTATTCAATATTTCAACAAAACATTATGTTATAAAAGAACAGCCTCTCTCAGCTTAATCAGAGAGGCTGTTCTTTATAATTATTTTCCTAAAACTTCTTGACAATACGCATAATACGTGTTATAATATATACAGGAGGTGAGGAAGTGACAGCGAAAGAAATAATCAAGATCTTAAAAAAAGACGGATGGGTTGAAAAGAACTGCAAAGGTTCTCACAAACAGTTCGTACATCCTGAAAAACCGGGAAAAGTTACAGTACCTTATCACTCGGGAGATCTTGATATAAAAACGGCGAAGTCAATACTTAATCAGGCGGGGCTTTAAGCCCTGCTTGATAGTTCGCTGTCTTTCCTTTTCCTCCTTAATATTATGAAAGTGGTGTTGTTTATGTTAAAGCTTACTTATCCTGCGTGTTTCTACCCTAATGATAACGGATATACAGTAGTTGTCCCTGATCTTCCTGGATGTGTTACATGCGGCTCAGACCTTGCAAATGCTATGGAAATGGCTGTTGATGCTGCATGTGGATGGATTCTTGATGAACTCGAAGATGGAAAGTCAGCACCAAAAGCTTCAGAGATTAAAGATATCTCAGCTACTGAGTATCCGAATGGATTCACAAGTATGCTGTTTCTTGATATGGATAGCTATTCTGAAAAATATGGTGACAAAGCAATAAGAAAAAACTGTACACTTCCTGCATGGCTTTGTACAAGAGCAGAAAAAGAAGGCGTGAACTTCTCTCAGGTGCTTCAGGAGGCGCTTATCGAAAAAATGCACGTCTGCCAATAAAAATAAAAAACCTCTCCGGACTACGGAGAGGCTTCCCTTTATAAATATTGTGGCTATTATAACATCGCTCAACATCCGGTGAAGGAAGCTGAGTTTAGTTTAAGGTGTGCTATTCGCAAACCCTGTGCAATTATTATTATAGCACACCTCTTTCTCAATTGCAATAGAAGGAGGTTGTTTTTATGAAAAATCCAAACGGCTACGGAAGTATCGCAAAGCTGTCCGGCAACAGACGCCGCCCTTACTGGGTAAGAAAAGCTGTCACAAAGTGGAAAGATAACGGACAGCCGGTGTATGAGACTATCGGGTATTATGCTACAAGAAAGGAAGCTATGCAAGCTCTTGCTGATTTCAATGAAAATCCTTATGATGTCAGCCAAAACCGCCTGACGTTTGCGCAGGTGTACGAGAGGTGGAGTGAGAAAAAGTATGAAGAGATATCTGCAAGCGCTGTACGGACATATAAGTCTGCATACAGTTACTGCAATCCGCTCTACGATCTTAAGATGGTTGAAATCAAAACAGGACAGCTACAGGAAGTGATTGATACTGCTGACGTAGGTGCAACTACAAGATCCCGTATCAAGATCCTGTTCAACCTGATTTATGACTACTGTATGAAGAATGAGATTGTCAGGAAGGACCTCTCACAGTATCTTACTAAACCGAAAATTGAAACATCCGAAAAGGTACCGTTCTCCACAGAAGAGATTGAAATGCTGTGGAATAATATTGAACATCCTTTTGTAAATGACGTGCTCATTCTGATATACTCGGGCTGGAGAGCTTCAGAGTATGCAGGACTGAGAACTGAAGATATTGACCTTGAGAACAAGACGATGAAAGGCGGTTCAAAGACAGAAGCCGGCAAGGACAGAATAGTTCCCATCCATTCACGTATATTGCCACTCGTTCAGAAAAAATATAACCCGGATAATGAATACTTCAGAGACAACGACTATGACAAGTTATACAGAGACTTCAAAGCTTGTATGCAGACGCTTGGGTTAAATCACATTCCTCATGAAACGAGACATACATTCATTACTATGCTTGATAATGCAGGAGCAAACAAGACGGCTATTCAGAGGCTTGCAGGCCATGCTTCCAGAGATGTCACTTCAAAGGTTTATACACACAAGGATATAGAAAAATTAAGAGAGGCAATCGAACTTCTGCCTTGATTTTTTAGACCTGATTTGTCACTAATACGTCACTAATGTGTCACTAACATGGTGTATTTTCGTGTGACGCTGTGTAATTTGCATAAAACAAAAAAATCCCCGTAATCGCTGTAATTACGGGGATTTCGTTATTTGCGAGCTATCTAAGAATTATGGAAAATCACTTCATAGCTTCTTCTACAGCAACTGCGCAAGCAACTGTAGCGCCAACCATTGGGTTGTTACCCATACCGATGAGGCCCATCATTTCTACGTGAGCAGGAACTGATGAAGAACCGGCAAACTGAGCGTCGCTGTGCATTCTGCCCATTGTATCTGTCATACCGTATGAAGCAGGACCTGCAGCCATGTTATCAGGGTGAAGTGTACGACCTGTACCGCCGCCTGAAGCAACTGAGAAGTACTTCTTGCCAGCGTCTGTTCTTTCCTTCTTGTAAGTACCTGCAACAGGGTGCTGGAATCTTGTTGGGTTTGTTGAGTTACCTGTGATAGAAACGTCAACGTTTTCCTTCCACATGATTGCAACGCCTTCTGTTACGTCGTTAGCACCGTAGCAGTTTACCTTTGCGCGGAGACCGTTTGAGTAAGCCTTGCGGAATACTTCCTTAACTTCGCCAGTGTGATAGTCCATTTCTGTTTCAACATATGTGAAACCGTTGATTCTTGCGATAATCTGTGCAGCATCCTTTCCGAGACCGTTAAGGATTACACGAAGAGGAGTCTTACGAACCTTGTTTGCCTTTTCTGCGATACCGATAGCACCTTCAGCAGCAGCGAATGATTCGTGACCTGCGAGGAATGCGAAGCATTCTGTTTCTTCTTCGAGGAGCATCTTGCCGAGGTTACCATGACCAAGACCAACCTTTCTCTGGTCAGCAACTGAACCAGGGATACAGAAAGCCTGAAGACCTTCACCGATAGCTGCAGCAGCATCAGCAGCCTTTGTGCAGCCCTTCTTGATTGCAATTGCGCAGCCTACTGTGTAAGCCCATTTTGCATTTTCAAAACAGATTGGCTGAATGCCTTCTACTAACTTGTAGATATCGAGGCCCTTAGCCTTACATACATCAGCACACTCTTCAACAGAGTTGATGCCGTATTCTTTGATTACAGCGAGAATCTGCTTCTCTCTTCTGTCATATGATTCAAATAAAGCCATTGTTGAGTTCCTCCTTATTCTTTTCTTGGGTCAACGATCTTTACTGCATCAGCAACTCTGCCGTACTGACCCTGAGCCTTTTCAAATGCTGTGTTAGCATCATCGCCGGCCTTGATGAAGTCCATCATCTTTCCGAAGTTTACAAACTTGTAACCGATGATTTCGTTGTCTTCGTTGAGAGCAAGACCTGTTACATAACCGTCTGTCATCTCAAGGTAACGAGGACCCTTAGCAAGTGTACCGTACATTGTACCAACCTGTGAACGAAGGCCCTTACCGAGGTCTTCAAGACCAGCACCGATTACGAGACCGTCTTCTGAGAAGGCACTCTGTGAACGACCGTAAACGATCTGGAGGAAGAGTTCTCTCATAGCTGTATTGATTGCATCACAAACGAGGTCTGTGTTAAGAGCTTCGAGAATTGTTCTGCCTGGGAGGATTTCAGAAGCCATAGCTGCTGAATGTGTCATACCTGAACATCCGATTGTTTCAACGAGACATTCCTGAATAACGCCTTCCTTAACGTTAAGTGTGAGCTTACATGTACCCTGCTGTGGAGCACACCAGCCTACACCGTGTGTAAAACCGGAAATATCCTTAATTTCTTTTGCCTTTACCCATTTTGCTTCTTCAGGGATTGGAGCAGCACCATGAGCAACGCCCTGTGCGATAGGGCACATTGTTTCAACTTCATGAGAATAATTCATATTCTTAAACTCCTTTCAGTATTATGCAGTTATTACGCATTACAGTTTTTATTATACTACAATATACGGTTTATTTCAAGTATTTTTGCGCTTATTTTTCTTTACTTTTCAAACTTGTTCTGATATAATATACATTATATAAATCTAATAGCAAAGGGGAATTTTATTTATGAAAAATGTCATAATAATAGTTAGCCTTATTTCTGCTGCAATAATCAGTTTCGTATTAATTACTTCATACGCAAAAGAACAGAATATAGATTTAAAATATGAAAAATCAGACTATTCTGCTCCCGAGTATTATGATTTTGATCTGGAACTGCAGACTGAACCAAGTCAAACAATGAATTTCTGGGATATGGTAGATGCTCTTAACACAACAACGGCGGAAACTTTAATAGTTACAGACGATGAAGGAAACATTGTTACAGACGAAGAAGGAAATCCGGTCACAGAGCTTCCCGATCCATCTGTAACTGAAGTACCTGGAGAAGAAATAATTCAGGAAAATACAACAGACGTTCCAAATGAAAGTACTGAAGCGAATACGGTAGAATTAAAAGAATCAGATAAACCACAGGGTTTATTCATTCCACAGTAGTTTTATAAATTCAACAAAAATAAAAGACGTATCGGATTGTTTCGATACGTCTTTATTGTATAGTGAAAGAAAAATCTGTCTGTTCTCTCACTGTAATTATTCAGTTTAATAAATATACGGCTTAATCAAAAGTAATTATTCTGTATCTTCAGAGTTATTTCTTCCGCCGTTCTTTACTCTGTTAATTGCCTGAGATGTTCTCTTAACGTCCTGAAGACCTCTTGTGAAATAAAGTTCAGCATCATGAAGCATATTATCTACATAATTACTTGTAGCATTTTTGATTTCCTTAGATCTGGCCTGAGCCTGATTGAGAATATCCACAGCTCTCGCTTTTGCTTCCTTAACAATGGTGTCACTTGCTACAAGAGCCTTTGCCCTTTCTTCAGCTCGCTGTACTATCTGTTCAGCTTTCTGTTCCGCTTCCTTTAAGATTCTCTCACAGTCAAAATCAATAAGCTTTGCACGTTTAATCTCCTGAGGAATGTTGAGTCTGATATCATCAATAAGGTCTTTCAGACGTTCACCATCCATAACCACCTTGTTCTGTGCAAATGGAACTCCTGGTGATTTTTCAAGTAATTCATCCATCTGTTCAAGTATCTCATCAATATTGTTCATAACTTCTTAGCCCGCGTATATATCCCGCAAGGCATTCTCCTTTCACGAAAATCAAAATTTTACAAAACTAATTTGCTTTTGCTATTCTTGAAACTATCAAATCACGAATGGATTCGGGAACAAAACTGCTTATATCTCCGCCAAAACTTGCAATCTGCTTAACCACACTCGAGCTAAGATACATGTTTTCTGTACTTGTTGTAAGAAAAACCGTTTCAGCCTCAGGGTAAAGTTTTTTATTTGCAAGTGCCATCTGAAACTCATATTCAAAGTCACTAACAGCGCGAAGACCTTTAACAATAGCACATGCACCAACATCACGTACATAATCAGCCAGAAGACCATCAAGAATATCTATAACGACATTGTCCATACCGGCAGTAACATCCATGATCATTTTTATACGTTCAGTAGGAGTAAAAAGAGGCTGCTTAGCCAGGTTAGTAGAGACGAGAATGATTACCTTGTCAAAAAGCTTGGAAGCACGGTTAAAGATGTCTATATGACCGAATGTAACCGGATCAAAGCTTCCGGGACAAACTGCTACCCTTCGCACCTTATTAAACACCTCTTATCTTAGAATTCAATCCTGTATATCATCAATGATAAACTGACTAATTTCTATTTTACCATATTTATATTTCTTTTTCAAGTACATTCCACCAATTTTCTCTGGAAGTTCTAATCTTTGCTCATGCTCACATATTACACGGCCGCCTTCATTAAGATGACCTTCAAGAAGAGGAAGAACCTGTTCAAGAATGCCTTTGTTATATGGCGGATCGAGAAATACCAGATCATACTTTCCGGTATCAGACTTGAGAAAATCAATTGAATCCATGAAAACCACCCTGCTCTGGTCCTGAAACTCAGCAGTTTCAATGTTTTCTGTAATAATATTTATTGAGGATTTTGATTTGTCTACAAAAACAGCTTTTGCAGCTCCGCGGCTTAGTGCTTCTATGCCAAGTTGTCCGCTGCCTGCAAAAAGATCAAGTACGAACGCGCCTGGTATCTGAAACTGTACGGCAGAAAAAATTGCTTCCTTTACTTTATCAGTTGTTGGTCTTACGTCATTTCCTTCAAGTGTTCTGAGTTTTCTGCCTCTTGCTGTACCGGTAATAATACGCATATCTTCTCTCCTTAAAAATTTTTCAACAAAAGATATTATACATCATTTTCATGATTTTGTCTATATCAAGATAAAAAATTTAATTACTGGTTAAGTTTCTGTAAAAGTTCAGAAGCCGTAGATTCTGAAATTCCTGCAACTGAACTTATCTTCTCAGGTGTTGACTCGCTTATCGCTGAAACAGTCTTAAAATAGCTCAGAAGCTTTGCAGCTTTTTTCTCTCCTATTCCTTTTACTGAAGTAAGTCTGCTGTCAAAAGCGATCTTCGAGTGAAGTTTTTTCTGATAAGTTATTGCTACACGATGCATTTCATCCTGTATAGAAGTAATAAGTGTAAATGCAGCCTTAAGACTTGAAACAGATATTTCTTCTCCACCGGTTGAAATAGCCCTTGTTCTGTGCTTATTATCCTTAACAATTCCAAATACCGGAACATCTATCCCCATCATTCTCAGATACGGTTCAACAGCATTTACCTGCCCCTTTCCACCGTCAAGAAATATCAGATCCGGTTTTCTTCTGAACCCTTCATCCTCTTCATTTTCATCAAGAAATCTCCTGAATCTTCTTTCGAGAACTTCATGCATGCATGCATAATCATTCTGTACAGCCACAGTTTTTATCGAAAATTTCTTATACATCTTTTTCAGAGGCCGTCCGTTTTCAAATACAACCATACTTGCACACATTGAAGATGAACCAAGATTTGAAATATCATATGCCTCAATGTATTCCGGCGGTTTCTGTAATCCAAGCAGTTTTGAAAGCTGCTCTAATGCAATCAGCTCCCTGCCGGTTCTGCCTGACCTTACTGATAAAAATTCACTCGCATTGTTTCTCGCAAGCATGATATACTTCATCATATTTCCTTTTTGTCTGTAAAGAATATGAACAGCATGTCCCGACTGTTCCCTGAGCAGCTCAGAAATCATCGACGCATCTTCTGTTTCATATTCGGTAAAAATATTTTTCGGAATATCATGGCCTGAAGAATAATACTGAACAATAAAATCAGTATAAAGTGTCCCGTCGTTATCTGCACCCTCAAAAAAATATGAATTCTTGTCAACAAGCTTACCGTTTCTGTAAACAATTACTGAAACACAGGTTCCAAGAGGATTGCTCACCGAGGCTATAATATCTGTATTTTCAATATCTGAATCAATTATCTTCTGTGTTTCTGACGCTTTTGTAATTGAGGATATACGGTCACGAAGCTGTGCTGCTCTTTCAAAATCAAGGTTTTCTGCTGCTGCTTCCATCTCTGCACGAAGTTTATCTACAGATTCTTTACTCCCGGTTCTGATATAGTCAACAGCTTGTCTGACTATATCAGAATAATCTTCTTCAGAAATTTTCCCCATACATACACCCATGCACTGCTTTATATGGTAATTTAGACACGGGCGTTTATTTGCAGCCGTCGTACACGGAAATTTTTTATGACATACCGGCAGCATAAACACCTTATTTACCTCTGCCACAGTCTGTTTTGTTACACCGGGACTTGTATATGGACCAAGCGTGATTCCGCCGTCAACAACTCTTTTTTCAGCTGTTATCTTTGGATATCTGTCACCTGATATATGGATATAGTGATAGCCTTTATCGTCTTTTAACAGAATATTGTACTTTGGCTTATGTTGTTTGATCAGACTGCATTCGAGTACGAGCGCTTCATATTCGGTATCAGTTACTATGAAGTCATAATCATAGACATTTTCAACCATCTTTGCTACCTTAGGCGTATGGTCCGCTGACATTCTGAAGTAACTTGTTACTCTGTTTTTCAGATTTTTAGCTTTTCCGATGTAAATAATCTGACCGTCTTTGTTTTTCATCTTATATACACCCGGAAAATCCGTAAGCTTTGAGGTTTTTTCCCTCAGATATGGTAATCGTTCATTCATAGCTTTATCTCTGACTTTGCAAGGAAAAATCTTCTGGCCTTTCCTCCTGTTTTATTTTTATACTCGAGCAGTTCCAGCTTTTCGACAAGAAGTTTCGTTCCTTTTTTTCCGTTTTCTGTGAATTCCATCTCTATCTCGTAATCGCATTTTCCGAGATAACAGTTTACATCAAAATCAATTGAAAGAGATTCACATGGTTTTATGCTATATCTCCTGGTTACAAGGTTCCCCTGAAGTGTAAACGGAATCCATGCAAATTTACCACTCTCAAGCGTTATATCACTTCTCAAAGAATCAATTTTACGGCTTGTTTCCGTGCAGGTTGAAAAATCATCACCTGTAAGCAATTGTGATTCCTTAAGTTCAAGTTTCAGATCATCCTCAGTCTGGCGGATCCTGAGCGTGGTATACCTTGAAAGCAGGTACTCATCATCCGTATCATAATAATAATTGATCTGCACTTTTTCTTTTGCCTGTGACTCCGGATACAAACTTTTTACCAGTTCCAGTATCTCATAAAACTTCTTTTTATCAACAAGAAATTTATATTCTGTTTCCTGCATATTTCACTACTCCCTTAATTCATATTTCTGTATCAGTCATCAAATCGCATCCTCTGATGAATATACAGGGGTTTTCTTCGATATTTCTTTTAACTTTAAATATATTTCGAATGCCCTGTCACCTGACATCCTTCCGTTTTTCAGTCCACCGTAAACTATACTGTCATATTCAGCGGCCATATCGTTTATATCTATGCCATAAAACTCCTTTACAAAGTCAGAGACTTCACCGGAAGTTTTACCGCTGCTTATCTTCAGAATTTTTCTTATCCTGTTCATCACAAGCTCAACTGCTTTTTCATCTGAAGATTTTTTAATACGAAGACTGAATATATATTCAGATAGCGCCGGTCCAAATATTTTATTCCATAATACCACAAGTACAATTAATGTAACTGCCGAAAGCGCCAGCATAACAGAAACCAGATAATCAAAATCAGACTTACTTTCCTGAACGCCAAGCTGGGTCGGTTCAAACGACATCCATCCGTATCCGGCTATATACAATTCCGGAAACGCATGAAGATCTGAGTCTCTGACTGTTACTATTCCGTTCTCGTCAGCATCATGCAGATGAATACCTTCAGCATATCTTGCAGGAATTCCGATAACACGTGCCAGTACTGTCATTGCTGTGGCAAAATCAGAACATATACCGGTTTTTCCTGTTTTCAGAAAATATTCCATATTATAATCTGCGGGTTTCTGATATGAAAGATCATAAACATAATCATTCAGCTTAAAATAATCCTGAATTGCAAGTGCTTTTTCATAATCTGAATCATACCTCTGGGTTATTTTTTCAGCAAGATTATATACAGAATCCGGAACATCTTTTATTTCATACATATCAAGATATTGTACGGAATCATAATAATCACTAAGAAAAGATGTTATACTTACCAAACATTCATATTCATCATTCTCCTTAAGAATTTGCTCAGCCCTCTCAAGCAGTTTACCGAATTTTTCCATATCCATCTTTTTTACAATTTTTTTAAAATCTTCGTCATTTATTGAGAGGTCTGAATAGTAATCTACTGAATAATTGTTACCGGAATTGGTTCCTGAAAAAATCATTCCCTGACTGGAACGATATATATCTTTATTATATGCTCCTGTTCCTGATATTCTGAATGCGTTTACAGGAACATAAAAATATTTTGCCTGCACCTTTGAATCCAGAAGAGTATATGAACTGATATATTCATGTTCAAGTTCCGGCTTCATTGAACCAAGTTCATATTCTTCTGAAAAATCCTTATCAAGTTCAGCAGCTTTCATTATACCGGCATAAAGTCCTGCCGGATTGAGACATTTTGCCATGCTGAATGAATATTTTGACCCTTCCAGTTCAGACTCACTGGTACGCCATGTATTTTTATTAAAATCATAAATACTATATGTCTGGGATTTTAAATTTATTGGCAGCTCATCAGCCTTAAATTCATACAGTTTTACGTCAGCAGTATGAGTATATGTAACAGATGAGGTTGCAGTTTCAGATACTATTCCAAGTCTTGAAAGCATATAATCTGTTATTTTCTGTGATTCAAAAACACTATCAACCCATTCGTTGCTTATATTTATTTCCGGTTTAGGAATTATAAGAGTCAAAATAGTTGAAACGGCCAGAAAATAGAACATAGATTTTTTATAACCTGTGTCCATAATAACCTTATGATTTGATTTTGTATTAAGCTGCCGGCAGTGTATCATAAGCGCAATATACATCACAAGAAGAAGCAGCGCAAAAAATACTGGTACCTTGTCCCCTTCTTTTCTGTAAAAAGCAAACGGTATAAGCGTTATCAGAAAAGTCATGGAAATTCTGTATCTGACGGCTGAAAAATAATAGACTGTCGAAGCTATGAAAAAGTTTATAACAATATACGTTGCAATAATATACCATATAGAAAATTCAACAAGTGACTGCGGCGACAGAAACCAGATAAAAAAATCTATATCACTTTTATTATTTCCGGTTTTGACCGCAATTGATACCATAGCACATATAGCTGCAAATGATCCCAGGATTGATACAAATCTCAAAATCATTGATTTTTTTGAAAGAAATGTATAAAAAGAAAATACTGTTGCCTGTATGATAAACGCTATAAGTACGAACAGCGCCAGATATTCCTTAGCATAAATATACATACACGAGGTAACAATGGAGACACAGAGCATCAAAGGAATTATATTTTTCACAATTCCTTCCTTAAAAAAATTTTTCATCTGAATCCCCCCTCAGCACACACGCTTAATAGCATGGCTTTCATCAATAATCCACAGATCATTAAGTTCGGTGTTAAAATCCATACAGCTTTCAGGGATTATTACTTTCATACTGTTCCCGTTTAACTGAGCATTTTCTACCGAATCTATTATATTCTGAGATACACCTGATGTATATACTATGCTAACATCATTTGATTTGGATGATTCCCTGCAATCGGATAATTTTCCTGAAGGTGAGAAAATTACTTTTGACATTTTCAGAGCTTCTCTCTCTACATCATCGACACTAAGTATAATATCTTTTTCTCTTCTGTCTTCCGTATAATAGGAAAAAGTACATTCTATTCCGTGATTTACGCAGAGCATAAGCATAGAGAGTGCACCTTCAATAATTGTCTCTTCATTCAGTGCAGACTGATAGGAATCTGCCTGTCCGGTTTCGGATTTATTTATGTCAATAATAATATCAGGACGTGTCATACCTGAAGATTCATCTATACGAACAAAAAGCTGTTGTTTTTTCGACGAGAGCTTCCAGTTGATTTTTTTAGGTGAGTCCCCCGGCATATATGCTCTGTATTCAAATCCTGGAAAAGAAGCTTTCCCCCAGACCGGCTGTGCATCATCATCGTCATCGTTGTCCGGTAGTGTACTGTATATACTTCTCAGTACTTCTCCGCTGTCCTCAATCTCATATATATCAGGTATAATATATATTTTCCTGTTTATAGTTTCATTATTAATTTTAAATCTGAAAATTCCGAGATAATCAGTTATGTACATTCTGGTGACGTCTACTTCTGCAATTCCGCAGATTTCCGGTACAATATCAATATCTACCGATATCTTTCTGTTCTCAGACATCGAAAATCTGTACACATTGTATTTAAGAGGTGCTATCCTTTCTGACGTCTTTACCTCAAAGCTGACAATAGGAACCGGAAGGAAAATATTCTTTTTAGCTGTGACTATAATCCGATCCTTTTTCTTCTTTTTCAGAACATCACCGGGAACAATAACATCAAATTCTATTCTTTTCCTTGCAATAAGTGTCAGTATTATTGAAATAACAGGAACAACAATCAAAAATACTGTCATCATACCACCAGCAGAGTGATCAAAAAGCAGCATATAACCAACTGCCGCTGTCAGTACTGCAAAATATGATAATACAGCTTTCATATAGGCTAACCTCCATGACGCTTATATACCAGTTTCAGTTGGAACTGATGTTGTACTCAGTATTCTGCTGACAAAAGCTGAAGCTGTTTTATATTTTGTTTTTCCCTTTACAGAAAGAAGTATTCTGTGAGAGAGAACATTATCGGCAATGTATTTTACATCATCTGGAGTAACATAATCCCTTCCGTTAATAAACGCCACAGCTTTTGACGCTTTATAAAGCGATATACTTCCACGTGGACTTACACCAAGTGTTACTACCTCACTGTCACGTGTAGATCTGACTATATCCGTTATATATCTTTTTACTGCAGGCATCACTCTGACCTTTGTCACTTCATTCTGGAGATTAATCACTTCTTCCAGTGACAAAACACTTCTGTCGATATTATCTGAAGGATTTCCAAACTCTGTTCTCTCTAAGATTTTGATTTCTTCCTCTGCTGTAGGATAACCCATACTTATTCTGATAAAAAAGCGATCCATCTGAGCTTCAGGCAAATGATAAGTACCATAGGTTTCAACCGGATTCTGAGTAGCCATTACCATAAACGGAACCGGCAAATCATATGTATGACCATCAAGGCTTATCTGCCCTTCCTCCATAACTTCAAGAAGACTTGACTGTGCCTTAGGGGACGCTCTGTTTATTTCGTCAGCAAGAAGGAAGTTACAGAGTGCAGCACCAGGTTTGTATTCAAATTCACCTGTCATTCCATTTACCATTGAAAATCCAATAATATCAGAAGGCATAATATCCGGTGTCATCTGAACACGATTGAACTTTCCTCCGAGTGACTTTGAAAGAGAAGATATCAGCTGGGTTTTTCCAACACCAGGAACATCTTCTATAAGCACATGTCCTTCACAGAGGAGTGCGGCTATAATTTTAATTATTACATCATCTTTACCAACAATCGAACGGCTTATATTTTCTTTTAATATGTTTATTTTTTCATTCATATATTTTCTCCTGTTCTTTCATCATTTTTTACTATTAGTAATATTTAAAAGAAGACTATTCATTAATTATAACAAATTCAATATATTTTTTCAATAGTAATACGACATAAAAAAAGAGATGACAGTTAAGTCATCTCTCCGCATATAAATTATCTTTAATTAACTTTGATGTTGAACGGATCATATCTCTTTATAGAGCCGTCATTTAGCTTCAATGATTCTGCTGAAAGCCATCCGATTGCAGTTGTTTTGAAATCTTCCTCGAACATTTCCCAAAGAACATTGATTCTCTGGTCACCTTCGTACATATCCTTTCTCTGAAGAATATCAAGTCTCTGAATTACATAGATATATTTTGCATCTGAATCTTCAATTATATAAGGATCTCCGTTTACTACTACTTCACTGAAGATTGCTTCATTAATCTTCTCTGAAGGATAATATCCGTCTTCTTCTGAACCTATCTTGTAGATATTTTCATTAGCATAAGGATCTTCTTCCTCTGTTTCCTCAGTGTTTTCTTCGTCTTCAGCTGCTGTTGTTTCTTCTGCGTTTTCTTCGTCTTCAGCCGCTGTTGTTTCTTCTGCGTTTTCTTCGTCTTCAGCTGCTGTTGTTTCCTTTGTGCTTTCTTCGTCTTCAGCTGCTGTTGTTTCTTCTGTGTTTTCTTCGCCTTCAGCTGCTGTTGTTTCTTCTGTGTTTTCTTCGTCTTCAGCTGCTGTTGTTTCTTCTGCGTTTTCTTCGCCTTCAGCTGCTGTTGTTTCTTCTGTGTTTTCTTCGTCTTCAGCTGCTGTTGTTTCTTCTGTATTTTCTTCGCCTTCGGCTGCTGTTGTTTCTTCTATATTTTCTTCGCCTTCAGCTACTGTTGTTTCTTCTGTGCTTTCTTCATTTTCAGCAACTGTTGTTTCCGCAGTTTCATCAGTTTCTGTCTCTTCTGAAGGATTAGCTTCTGCGACAAGTTTCTCTCTGTATTCGTTATACTCATCGATGAGATCATCAAAATTTTCACCGGCAATGGCTCTCTTCTTGTAATCTTCAGCCATTTCCTTTATCTTCTTCTTACCGGCGTCATCAAGATCTTCATCTTTACCATCTGTAAGATGAAGCTTAATCATCTTAACTCTGCTGTAATTACCTTCTAAAAAGGCATTTATTTCAGCATCGGATACTTCTTTTTCTCCGCCTTCTCCGTAATAATGTTCAAACAGCTTATTCTTCTTGTGATCAAGCTCAACAAGTTCTCTGAATGAATCCTTGCCTATACCATTTTTCTCGAACTCTGCCGAACTATACTCCCAGTAGTATTCAAACATCTGTTCGATTTCTGATTTTTCCTCATCTGTAAGAGAAAAACCAAGTTCATCGAATTTCTGGTTTACTGCAATGAAAAGTTTAACCTGTTCCTGAGCCTTGTTATTTACCCATGTTGTTACATCAACATTTTCTAAAGTCAAAGTCTTAACAAGCTTTGTATCTGTCAGGTCAAGGTCAGCATTAATCTTTTTCAGTTTTGATGTAGCTTCACTCATTGCCTGTGTCTGATAGTAAATATATACGCCTGCATTTACTGTCTGGTCGTTATATTTTGCAATCCATGATGTAGACTCACCGCAGCCTGCCGCAGCGAATACCATAGTAAGAGCAGTAGCAGCTGCAATTACCTTCTTATAAATACAATTTTTAAATGACATAAAAAAACTCCTTCGTCCGTTTTTTCTTCATATACTTATTTATTATACTATATTAATTTAGATAAGTCCATAGAAAAAATAATTTTTTTTATTAATTTTCATTTTTCTTATTTTCTATTGTTTTATTATACAAATTACTATTGACTTAACAGGTGTTTTATAGTAAAATATGAATATTAGTACATATTTTTCGAAAGGAAATTACATCAATGCCTATTACAGAACTATTAGAAAAAAATGCAGCCAGTTTACCAGATAAAACTGCACTGGTCGAGATAAATCCGGAAGTTCAGGAACTCAGAAGAGTAACCTGGAAAGAATACGAACTTATCGAGCAGAGTTCTTCTGAAACATACCGACGTGAAATCACATGGAGTGTTTTCAACGAAAAAGCAAACAGATGTGCAAATCTGCTCATAAGCCGGGGAATAAAAAAAGGAGATAAAGTTGGCATACTGCTTATGAATGGCCTCGAATGGCTCCCTGTTTATTTTGGCATATTAAAAACCGGTGCGCTTGCTGTTCCGCTCAATTACAGATACACATCAGACGAAATCAAATACTGTCTTGAACTTGCAGACACAAATGCCATTATATTCGGACCTGAGTTTATCGGTCGTATGGAGGAAATATGCGATATAATTCCAAAGGTAAAGCTGGTATTCTATGTAGGTGACAACTGTCCGACATTTGCAGAAAACTATCTGCATCTTGCAGCAAATCATTCGAGCAACGCCCCTGATATCAAGCTTACCGATGAAGATGACGCAGCTATTTATTTTTCTTCAGGTACTACAGGTTTCCCAAAAGCAATTCTTCATAATCATGAAAGTCTTATGCATTCATGTAGAGTAGAACAGAATCATCATGGACAAACTGAGGACGATGTATTCCTCTGTATTCCGCCTCTCTATCATACTGGTGCAAAAATGCACTGGTTCGGCAGTCTTCTCTCCGGCTCAAAAGCTGTTCTTCTGAAAGGCGTAAAACCAAAGAACATCCTCAAAGCCGTATCTGATGAAAAATGCACAATTGTCTGGCTCCTTGTACCGTGGGCGCAGGACATTCTTGACGCCATTGACAGCGGTGAAATAAACCTAAGTGAATATGAAACATCACAGTGGCGACTTATGCATATTGGTGCGCAGCCTGTTCCGCCAAGTCTTATTAAACGCTGGAAAACAGTATTTCCAAACCACCAGTACGACACGAACTATGGTCTCTCTGAATCCATCGGGCCTGGCTGTGTACATCTTGGTGTTGAAAACATACATAAAGTCGGTGCGATCGGTATTCCAGGTTACGGCTGGGAAGTCCGTATAGTAGATGAACACAGAAATACAGTAAAAAAAGGTGAAGTTGGCGAGCTTGCTGTAAAGGGTCCGGGGGTAATGACGTGTTACTACAAAGACCAGAAATCCACTGATGAAGTTCTTGAAAACGGATGGCTGTTTACAGGCGACATGGCACAGGAAGATGAAGACGGATTCATCTATCTTGTTGACAGAAAGAAAGACGTAATAATAAGCGGCGGTGAAAACATCTATCCTGTACAGATAGAAGACTTCCTCCGTTCAAACAATAAGATTAAGGACGTAGCTGTAATCGGCCTTCCGGATCACAGACTGGGAGAAATCACAGCTGCTATTATCGAAATAAAACCCGATATGGAATGTTCTGAAAATGAGATTGAAGAATTCTGCAAGGCTCTTCCAAGATACAAGAGACCTCATAAGATAATATTTGCGGATGTTCCGCGTAATCCAACCGGTAAGATAGAAAAACCAAAGCTTCGTGAGATATACTGTGGTGAAAGCTTAGTTGCAGCACAGATTAAGAGTTAAAAAAATCCGTACACTTTTATGTTCTGTAAAAGTGTACGGTATTTTTTTATTTTATTGCAGATTTTTTGAGACTCATATCTCCTGTATTTTCGTTTATTGTGCAAAAATATGTATATGTGTTATTTTTTTACATACAAAAGGTTTTTTATTAGCTGATTCATAAAATGAATCAGCTAATAAAATATTAGTCAACAATGATTATTCGCTAACATATGGAAGTAAAGCAACGTGTCTAGCTCTCTTGATAGCCTTTGTGAGTTCACGCTGGTGGAATGCACATGTACCTGTCACACGTCTAGGAAGAATCTTAGCTCTGTCAGTCATGCACTTTCTGAGTCTTGCAACATCCTTATAATCGATAACTTCTACACGATCAACGCAGAATGAGCAAACCTTCTTGCGAGGTCTCTTTGCGCCACGAGGACTTCTTTCTCTGTCCTTTTCCTTTTCCATGATTAACCCTCCTCAACACTTATTATTTACTTGTACGAAAAAAATCTCAGATTAGAAAGGAACGTCGCCATCACTTAGAATTTCTTCAAAATCTTCTAAGTTACCTATCTGAACTGATTCATTTGCAGGCTGTGAAACCGCCGGTGCACTGCTCTGCTGATATGAAGGCTGCTGGAAATTACCTGAAGGAGCATTCTGTGAAGCAGATTTTGTTTCACCAAATGAAACTCTGTCAGCCTGAACTTCCATAGCATAGTGCTTAACTCCGTTTGCATCTGTATAATCTGCGTTACGAAGTGAACCTTCAACTATAATCATCTTTCCTTTGGAGAAATACTTGCTGACAAACTCAGCCTGCTGTCTCCATGCAACGATTGAAATGAAATCAGCCTGTCTCTCACCGCTGTTTGAAGTATAACCTCTGTCTACAGCGATTCTAAAACGGCAAACGGAAATGTTACTAGGAGTCTGTCTCAATTCTGGATCTGCAACCAGTCTTCCCATGAGAATTACCTTATTAAACATTATTTCCTCCTTTTCTGCTGCTTACTTAGCAACTGCTACAGTTACTAATGAACGAAGAACGTTTTCGTTGATGTTAAGTCTTCTTTCGATTTCAACTGGATAATCCGGTGTTGATTCGAAGTTGTAAAGAACGTAATAACCTTCTGTTTCGTCTTCGATTTCGTAAGCCAGCTTGCGCTTACCCCATTCATCAACTGATGTAAGAGTTGCGTGCTTTTCAATTCTAGCTTTGAACTTTTCTACGAGTTCCTTGATTCCTTCTTCGCCAAGCTTTGTGTTGAAGATAACCATTAATTCGTAATTTTCTTTAACCTTTGCCATTATAATTGCACCTCCTTCTGGATTTCGCCCGCATAATTCATAATACGAGCAAGGATAACAGATTCATTATATCATTTTTAGCACTCTTTGTCAATAGTTTTCTAAAATAAAAATAGGATAAACGCATCAATTTCAAAAGAAAAACCACCAAATTTCGGTAACCTATTG
>JAEDJV010000029.1 GCA_016296165.1 Oscillospiraceae bacterium
GGTTAAGCTTCAGGACAGCTGTCTGGCGTATGAAGTTGAACGCAGCAGAGAGTTTGCACCTGTAAAAAACAAAGAAGGTGTGGATTCAGTTGATACAGCCAGAGAACTTCTTAAGCTTAACGGAGTAGAGATTTAAAAAAATTGGAGGAACAATATATGTCAACAGTACTTCTTGCAGGCGGAGCCGGATATATCGGTTCACATACAGCGGTGGAACTTCTTGAATCAGGGTATGATGTAGTAGTTGCTGACAATTATTCAAACAGCTGCCCCGAATCAGTAAGAAGAGTAGAGAAAATTACCGGAAAATCTGTAAAGCTATATGAAGTTGATATCAAGGACGCAGAGGCACTTGAAAAAGTATTTTCTGAAAACAATATCGACGCAGTTATTCATTTTGCAGGTCTTAAGGCAGTAGGAGAATCAGTTGAAAAGCCTGTTCTTTATTACAGAAATAATATAGACACAACACTCTCTCTTCTTGACTGCATGAAAAAGTTCAATGTAAAGAACATTATTTTCTCATCATCAGCTACGGTTTACGGAGAAGAAAATCAGGTTCCATACACAGAAGAAATGAAGAGGGGTACATGCACCAACCCTTACGGATGGACAAAAGTTATGATGGAACAGATTCTTGAAGATACTGCAAAGGCTGACGCTGATATGTCAGTAGTGCTTCTCAGATATTTTAACCCTATCGGTGCTCACGAGTCGGGAATGATAGGTGAGGACCCGCAGGGTATTCCTAACAATCTCATGCCGTATGTTGCACAGGTTGCAGTTGGCAGAAGAGATCATCTTACTATATTCGGTGATGATTATCCGACACCGGATGGAACATGCCGTCGTGATTATATTCACGTTGTCGATCTTGCTAAGGGACATGTAAAGGCTATAGATTACGTTTTTAAGAATAAGGGTGTGGAAGTATTTAATCTTGGTACCGGTACTCCGTACAGCGTTACAGAGATTGTAACAGCTTTTGAAAATGCAAACGGAATAAAAATCAAATACGAATACGGTCAGAGAAGAGCAGGTGACCTTCCTGAAAGTTATGCAAATGCAGACAAGGCACTAAAGATACTTGGATGGAAGACTGAAAAAACTCTTGAAGACATGTGCCGTGACCTCTGGAACTGGCAGAAAAATAATCCAAACGGATATAATAGATAAAAAAAATAACGCTTCCTGTTGATAGGAAGCGTTATTTTTATAAAAGAAAAATCTCATATTTTCAATATTTACTTTAGTACAGATTCGTGAATAGCAAAATGCTTTGGAACTCCGTGTTCCATAACCAGATTAAGTTCTCCCTGTATGAGAGGCATAAAGTATTCGAGTGCTCTGTCGTCGATGTTATTTCCTGCGGAATTAATATACTTCTTAGGTAAAAACTTCTCCTGATTAGCAATTTTACTTGCATCAGCAGAATCAATTGTGACAGTATAAGGCATATCAGATACTCTCTTAAACACCATAACTTTACCCGTACTCCCGTTAAGAGCTGCTCTTACGCCGGCAGCACCGATGCATTCAGACTCGTCGATATCTGTTTTTGAACCAAGGTGTGATGAACAACGCTGCATAACATTGAGTTCAATGGATCTTACCTTGCATCCTATCTCGTTTCTTACAGTTTCTTCGAGATATTTTCCTATACCGGAGAGATATTTGTGTCCGAAATTATCAACTACTCCCGACTGAACGCCGTCCGGTACTTCTATACCTTCTGATACTGCAACAATCACAGCCTTGTGCTTTGAAAGTTCCTGACGAACATCCTTAAGAAATCCTTCAAGTGAGAACTTAGCTTCAGGTACATATACCAGATGAGGTGCTGTTTCTCCCATTGCATGAAGTACAGCAGAGGAGGCAGTAAGCCATCCTGCATGTCGTCCCATTATCTCAACAATAGTAACAGAAGGGATACTGTATACGATACTGTCACGTGTAATTTCCTTGAGTGTTGTTGCGACATATTTTGCAGCAGAGCCAAAACCAGGTGTATGGTCAGTTATGCAAAGATCGTTGTCTATTGTTTTAGGGATACCAATTACTTTGATATCAAGGCTGATTGATTTGAAGTACTCAGAAAGCTTGTTTACAGTATCCATTGAGTCATTTCCGCCGATATAGAGGAAAGCACCGATATTTCTCTGCTTTAGAGTAGAAACTATCTGCTTGTAGACTTCTTCATCCTCTTCCCAGTCAGGAAGTTTGTAACGGCATGAACCTAGTACCGTTGAAGGAGTCTGCTTAAGAAGTTCCATATCGTCATTTGTAAGAATCATGGACTTAAGATTGATCATATGATTCTGGATTATACCCTCAAGACCGTTTACAGAACCAAAAACCGCATCGATTGACGGTTCCTTAAGCGCCTCTTTATAAACGCCGACAAGTGAGGCGTTGATTGCACATGTAGGACCACCCGACTGTGCTACAGCAATATTAAACATAGATGTTTACACTCCTAAATTTTTATTTATACTTATTATAACATATATGGCAAACTACTGCAACAAAATAAGATTATTAATTCAAAAAAAGGGTTTTCGTTTTTCTCTTTTATCAGCTGAATTATCATAGAATTTATAATAATAAAAGCCACGTAAACAAAGCATTTACGTGGCTTAACTTGGTTGCGGGAGCTGGATTTGAACCAACGACCTTCGGGTTATGAGCCCGACGAGCTACCGAGCTGCTCCATCCCGCGATATTTAGTTTCTCTTTTCGAGTGCTTATTAATTATACCACTTATAAATGTATAAGTCAATACTTTTTTAAAATTTTTTAATTAACATTTTATAGAAAGTTTTGAACTTTTACACTTTGTTTTTTAATAATTTGCCCCTTTTATAAATGTAAATCATTGACCTGCAGGCTTTTTTAAGTTATAATGGAATATGTAAAAAAATTTTTAAGGAGGAAAGTGGTGAACCGGGGATTTTCATCACGAAAAATTAATGAAAACGAATGTAGTTTGTATTCTAATTACCATTGTTCTTTATCTTCTGATGATGGTTATCATTGGTGTAAGAGCCTCAAAGAAGAATAATGATGTTGGTGATTTTTATCTGGGCGGACGAAAACTCGGGCCGATTGTTACGGCGATGAGTGCAGAAGCTTCGGATATGAGCAGTTATCTGCTTATGGGACTTCCGGGACTTGCATATCTTACAGGTCTCGCTGATGTGGGCTGGACAGTTATCGGCCTTGCTCTTGGTACATATTTTAACTGGTTGATTACTGCAAAGAGACTTCGTATTTATTCACATAAGTGTAATGCAATAACTATTCCGGATTTCTTTGCGAAGCGTTACCATGATAAAAAGCTTATTATGGGTATTGCAGCCGCAATCATTCTTATCTTTTTTATTCCGTACACAGCTTCAGGATTTTCAGCATGCGGAAAGCTTTTTAACACACTTTTCGGGCTTGACTATCATGTTGCAATGATTATAAGTGCAATAATCATTATTTCTTACACAAGTCTGGGAGGATTTCTTGCAGCCAGTACTACTGACCTTGTTCAGAGTATTGCAATGACTGCAGCGCTTATCATAATAGTTTTATTTGGCGTAAACTCCGCTGGTGGAATGGATGTCGTAATTGAAAATGCCAAGGGACTCAAAGGCTATTTTTCACTTACTGAACTTCACGATCCGGTAACAGGCGGAAGTTCACATTATGGTTTTATAACTATTATATCAACAATGGCATGGGGACTTGGCTATTTTGGTATGCCGCATATTCTTCTTCGTTTTATGGCTATTGAAGACAAAAACAAAATCAAGGTTTCAAGAAGAATCGCATCTGTATGGGTTGTTATCTCAATGGCAGTTGCAGTATTTATCGGTGTTATAGGAAATGCACTTACAGCAGGGGGGACAGTAAAGTCACTCGAAGGCAGCACTTCTGAAACAATCATTATGGAAATGGCAACTCTTATGAGTGAGAACGGAGTTATAGCAGCTCTGTTTGCCGGTCTTATATTTGCCGGTATCCTTGCGTGTACAATGTCAACTTCAGATTCGCAGCTGCTTGCAGCTTCTTCAAGTATGTCTGAAAACTTCATCAAGGGTGTACTTGGAATCAAACTTACAGACAAATCTTCAATGTTCGCAGCCCGCGTGGTTCTTATAGTTATTTCCGTAATTTCAGTATTTATCGCATGGAATCCTGACAGTTCAGTATTTACAATTGTATCTTTTGCGTGGGCTGGATTTGGTGCAACATTCGGACCGGTTATGCTTGCGTCACTTTTCTGGAAACGTTCAAATAAATTCGGCGCAGTTGCCGGTATGATTGCAGGCGGTGTTATGGTATTTGTATGGAAGTTCTGCATTAAGCCTATGGGCGGTGTATGGAACATATACGAGCTTCTTCCTGCATTTATCGTAGCTTCACTCGCTATCGTTATCGTATCACTTGTTTCATCAGCACCTTCAAAGGAAATCTGTGAAGAATTTGACGCTGTAAAGGCCGAACTCAGATAATTTATCTGATGAATATAATAAAAAAACTTGCTGATGATGACAGTCTCAGAATCTCATGGTATTCGGAAACTACTGACCTTCTCGGGCCATATTCGAGATTCGCTCTCTGGGTACAGGGCTGCTGCAGGTATTGTGAAGGATGTATTGCTTTGGAAATGCAGGACATACATGGTGGAAAATGCGTAAAAATCAGCAGCCTTGCGGAGACTGTACTAATGCAGAAAAATACAGAAGGCATAACGATAAGCGGCGGAGAACCTTTTTATCAGGCTGACAAATTAGCTGTGCTTATTGAAAATATCAGATCCCGCCGTCCGGATTTTGGAGTTATAGTCTATACCGGTTACACTATAGATGAACTTCGTATGTCAGGAGAAAAAGGTGTACTTGGATTGCTGAATCTTTGTGATATTCTGATAGATGGTCCTTACAAAGAAGAACTTGATGATAACTGCGGACTCAGAGGATCGTCAAATCAGCGTGTTATACCGCTTACAGACCGTTATCTCAATAATATGGAACAATATGAATCGCTGTCAGGCCGTAAGAGCAGTTTTGTTTTTTCAGAAAACAGACTGCAGATGATAGGGATTCCTTCTCAGACAGCAAAGGAAATTCTGAAAAAAAGTATTCTCTGATTCAGTATTTCTTATTTATTCTTCTTCAGATTCAGATGTTTTATTTTTGGACTTCGGCATTCTTGTCATATGGGAAAGAGGATTGTTTTCAGCGGCATCTTTCTTGTTCTGGTCTGAAAGGTGTGTGTATATTTCTGTGGTTGAGATATTGGCATGTCCGAGTACTTCCTTGAGAACAAGGGTATCAACATTTCCGTGCTGATACATGAGTGTTGCAGCAGTATGACGGAGCTTGTGAGGAGTAATTCCTCTGTTTCCGAGTCCTGTGTTATTCAGAAGCTTTTCAACTATCTGTTCAACACGTCTTCTGCTTATACGCTTTTTGTTCCGGCTGAGAAACAGTGCATTTGGCTCCTCAGGGGGCTGCTTTCTTGAATTAATATATGTTTTAAGGGCAACGATACAGGCGTCATTTATATAGATGATGCGCTGTTTGTTGCCTTTTCCTTTTAAAAGAAGACGGCGTTCTTCAAAGTCTATATCGCTTAGATTGATGCTTACCAGTTCATTGAGTCGCATGCCGCAGTTCAGAAACAATGTTACTATGCAAAAATCTCTCTCAGGATTTTCAAATGATTCTGATGAAAGCAGTCTGAGACTTTCCTCAAGAGAAAGAAATTTTGGGAGAGCACGTTTTACTGACGGCATCTCGATGTCCAGAGCAGGATTGTTTTCAATCAGATTAGCTTTTTTATGGAGAAAATGAAAGAAACTCTTGAGGGCAGCAGTTTTTCTTGCTCTGGCTGCAGCCTGATTATGACGTTCTTCCGCAAGGAAAAATTCAAAATCATAAATATCTCTGAGAGTTATCTCTTTCAGAAGTTCAGCCGGAAAGTTTTTTATTGAGACTGTTTCAAGCGGATTGTCGATATTCTGCTTTATTTTCAGTATGTATCTCAAAAAAAGTCTTATATTAAGGTAATATTCATTTACTGTGGTTTCAGCGCGCCCTTTAACTATTCTGAGATAGAAAATATAGTCGTTTAGAAAGTCAGGGCATTCTGTTTTGTTTATTGACATTTGCATCATCTCCTGTTATAGAATATTATAACAGAAAAAAAACATCTGTTCAATGATTATTTGACAGTGCAGGCATTTTCCATAGTGATAAAGGAGAGTCGAGAAATCTCAGTACAGCAAGATAAATGAGCAGACTTACAGCAGAGTAGATAATTATTTCCGGAATTATTCCGGGATATTTTAAGTCTGCAATGTTTCCGGCAGCGGAAGTACACTGCCATGAAACAATGACAGCAATTGACGGTTTGAGGAGAAACTGACGGAAGGACGGACGTATGTCGTATATTTTAGAGATCAGAACAATGCGGGCGATATTACAGATAATATTGCTCAGATAATAGGAGACAGCGATTCCCCAGCATCCTGCAAAATGCGTTGAGATGAGAAGTGATGAAATTCTGATTATGTATTCAGCAAGATAATTTAAGGAAGAGAAAGTGTGTTTTCCCAGTCCTTTAATTATTCCCTCCAGAATTATCTCCAGATAAATAAAGGGTACGACCGGAGCAAGCATTGCTATCATTTTTCCTGCGTATGCATCGTGACCGGCGAGAATACCGATGTCATTTCCAAATCTGGACATAATACTTACTATATACAGTGAATATATAATGGTCGCTGATATAACGTCATTTACAAGACCGATATTCTGTACTGTACTTCCACCGGCACGTTGTTTTGAGATTTCCGGAACCAGAATTGTTGAAAGACATGAGATGAACATGGAGGGGAAGAAGAGTACCGGCAGCACAACTGCTTCAAATAAACCATACCGACTGAGTGCAAGCGCTGTACTGCATCCGGTCTGTTTTAATGTGTAGGGTACAAGTGCATCGTTGGCTGTGCTTAATATACATGGAATGTAGCTGTTTAGCATAACCGGAATCAGTCCGGCTGCGTATGCAGGAAAACCTATAGTTTTGTTTTTATTAAACTCAGGATGATTTTTTGAAAGTGAAAACAGGAGTATGCATAAACTTGTAAATTCACTGATGATTATACTTACTGAAAGAGCTGTATATATGGTAATTCTGTTCTGAGGTATAAGGATGCCGGCGGAGATCATCATGATAAATGATCTTACCAGAAAAGCAGCGGTTTCACTCACAGTTGGAATGACAACTTTCCTGTATGCATTAAAATATCCCTTTATACATGATGAAACCGCTGCTGCGGGAAGTGCAAATGCCAGCATTCTGATAGGTTTCTGACAAACAGCTGAATGGAGTATCCTGACGCTTACAGGTCTGGCCGAGATAAATACAACTGCTGCAGAGAGGCTGCTGAGTATGAGTGAAAAAATTATCGAGTAGAAAAATATTTTTCCGGGATTGCCGTCCGTTTTTCCTCTTTCTTCAGCGACAAACCGGCTTGCGGAAACAAAAATATTTCCGTTTGATATAATAATTGCAAATGTAAAAAATGCATTTATAAGCGACATTAGTCCGAGATTTTCCGTTCCGAGCCTGTTGTTAATAAAAATATTGATTACAAGCGAAAGTACCTGTGTGACCAGCTGCATTACTGTCAGAAATATTGTATCTTTCGCAATACTGTTTTTCAAATGCTATCATCCTTTGGTCATATAAATGTAGTAACTCAAAAATTTTTTCTCCTTTGCTATATAATTAATATTACAGAGTATGTACAAATATGACTAATGAACATCTATATGTAATTTATACAAAAAAGTTACAAGTTTATTGTAATATTTATTGAAAATCTATTTTAATTTAATAAAAAAAGTGAAAAGTATCGACAGAAACAGATTATTTATGTATAATTGATATATGAGAAATATTTTAATAGTGCCATCACGGGCATACTGGAAGGAGTTAATCAGATGGATGAAAATATGAAAAGCGTTGTTCTTAATCGTATAAACAGGACAGCAGCTGCTCTTAAGAAAAACAATATGGAATTTCATTATGCAGAATCCAAGATAGAAGTTCTCACAATAATAAGCAATCTTCTTAAAACAGGAGACGTAGTAGCTACAGGCGGTTCTATGACTCTTGAAGAATGCGGTGTTATTGATCTTCTCAGGTCAGACAAGTATAAGTACCTTGACAGAGCAGCCATTGAACATGACAAACTTGAGCAGCTTTACAGGGCTTCATTTAGCGCTGACGCTTACATATGCAGTGCAAATGCTGTAACAGAAAACGGTGAACTTTATAACGTTGACGGAAACGGAAACAGAGTAGCCGCAATAAGCTATGGTCCAAAGTCAGTTATCATCGTTGTCGGCTACAACAAGATTGTTACAAACCTTGATGAAGCGGTGAACAAGGTTAAAAATACCGCGGCACCGGCAAATGCTCAGCGTCTTACATGTGCGTCATACTGTTATGAGAAGGGCTGCTGTGTATCAGAGAAGAAAGGACTTCAGACTATGACTGACGGATGTGATTCTGATTCAAGACTCTGCTGTGATTATCTTATTACTGCTCATCAGAGAAACAAAAACAGAATCAAAGTTATTATTGTAGGTGAAAAGCTCGGTTATTAAAAGTAGTTCGTTTTTCGTAAAAAATTATTTTAAAACAGAAAAGGAACAACATATATGTGCTGTTCCTTTTATTTTTTGGAGGGCAATATGTCAGGCAAAATAGTCAGAAGAATAGCAGCATCATGTATAGCAGCTGTAAGTATTATTTCACTATGTGCTTTTTCATTAAAAACAAGTACGTCAGAGGCAGCTGTTTCAAGTGTTTACGGAGATGTAAACGGAGATGGAGAAGTAAATATCATAGACAGCATCTATATGAAGCAGAATGCTCTTTTGGGAAAAAGGGAGTTTCCGATAACAAACTGGAGAGCAGCTGCAAGCCTTAATGGTACTGATAATATTGACGGTAATATTATATCAATAAATAAAGAACAGATTATAGGAGGCAGTAATGCTTTTGCACCTGTTAAGAAACTGTCATTTTATAACGGTATAGACGTTTCAAAATGGCAGGGGGTTATAGACTGGAACCGGGTTCGTGCTGCGGGGATAGACTTCGTTATGATTAAGGCGGGCGAGGGAACAAGAATGGAATCCACATTCCTGAGAAATATCACAGGAGCCAAAAGTGCCGGAATACAGTGTGGTGTTTACTGGTTTGCCAATGCCAGAAACATAGATGAATGCAAAGCTGAAGCACGTGCGTGTCTTGACACTATAAAAAATTATCAGCTTGAATATCCGGTAGTTTATGATTTTGAGTACAGAACTCTGAACAATAATCCTCTTAGCACAGACAGGGCGATGTGTACAGAAGTCATGTACACTTTTCTTGAAGATATAGAAAAAGCCGGTTATTACCCAATGGTTTATTCGAACAAGGACTTTCCACAGAGATATATTAATTTACAGAGACTGACAGAACGTTTTGATTTCTGGTACGCAAACTATAGCCTCAAAGAACCTGACGTACCATGCGGAATATGGCAGCGGTCATGTACAGGCAGGGTGGACGGAATATCAACCGATGTCGATCTTGATATATCATATGTAGACTATAAATCAGTTATGGTTCTCAACGGAGTAAACGGATATTAATAAAAGCGCTAATTAAAACTGAATTACATAAAAAATCCCTTAGAGCAGACGAAAAAAACATATCTGCTTTAAGGGAATTTTTTTGTATTTTTTGATGAAATTAATCTCTGGCAGCCTTAAATGCCTGATCTACGTCAGCCAGAATATCGTCAACATTTTCAAGACCAACTGAGAGTCTTATCATACCTGCATCAATACCTGCAGCTTCAAGCTGTTCCTCAGTAAGCTGTCTGTGAGTTGCGCTTGCAGGATGGAGAACGCATGTTCTGATATCTGCAACATGAACTTCATTGGAAGCAAGTTTAAGTGAATCCATGAACTTAACGGCTTTCTTTCGTCCGCCCTTGATTGAGAAACTGATTACACCGCAAACACCGTCAGGAAGATATTTTTTGGCTGTCTGATAGTGAGGATCACTCTCAAGGCCAGCGTATTTTACTGATTCAACCATATCTGAAGCTTCAAGATATTTTGCGACCTTGAGGGCATTTTCACAGTACTGTTTCATTCTTACAGCCAGTGTTTCAAGACCAAGGTTGAGAAGGAATGAGCTGTTTGCCGCAGGATAGCAGCCGAAGTCTCTCATGAGCTGATGTCTTGCTTTGATAATGTACGGAGCATGTGAATATTTTTCTGTATAAACTACACCATGATAGCTTTCATCAGGTTCTGTAAGTCCAGGAAATCTGCCTGAAGCTGTCCAGTCAAACTTACCGCTGTCAACGATGACACCGCCTACCTGTACAGCATGACCATCCATGTATTTTGATGTTGAGTGAATTACAATATCAGCACCCCATTCGATTGGACGGCAGAGTATAGGTGTTGCGAATGTGTTGTCAACAATAAGAGGGATACCTGCGCTGTGTGCAGCATTTGCCCATTTTTCAATATCCAGAACTGTGAGTGCAGGATTTGCGATTGTTTCACCGAAGATACATTTTGTGTTTGGTCTTATGGCAGCCTTGATATCTTCTTCACTTGCGTCAACATCTATGAATGAACATTCGATTCCCATTTTCTTTAAAGTAAATGCGAAAAGATTTACTGTGCCGCCGTAGATAGATGAGCTTGAGATGAAGTGGTCGCCTGCGCTGCATATATTAAGGATTGAAAGCAGTGTAGCAGCCTGTCCTGATGAAGTACACATTGCAGCAACTCCTCCTTCAAGAGCTGCGATTTTCTTTTCTACTGCATCAGTTGTAGGATTTTCAAAACGTGAATAGATAAGTCCGAGCTGCGGATCATCAAAAACATCGGCAACTGCGTCAGTTGAGTTATATACGTATGTTGTACTCTGATATATCGGAATTACTCTTGGTTCACCGTTTTTAGGAGTATATCCTTCGTGAAGACACTGTGTTTCAATTTTCATTATGTTTTCCTCCGAAAAAATTTTTTATATAAAGATTATATTACTTTTTTTATTTTTTGTCAATTACTTCTTCATACCAGTTTACCTGGTTTTTTCCGTTTCTTTTTGAGTAGTAAAGGGCTTTGTCAGCTCGTTCAATACATTTTTCCAGCGTATCTCCGTCTTTTATGTCTGTAACTCCTACACTTACGGTTATGTGTCTGTCCGTAAAATCAAAACAGGTTTCACGAAGCTTTTTACAGACCTGATTTATGATATGTGCCTGGATACTGTTGTCCTGACCAAAGAGGAATATCATAAATTCCTCTCCTCCAAATCTTCCGGAAAATCCGTTCACCCTTGAGATTTCCTTGAGTATTTCACCCAGTTTTATAAGTACTATGTCGCCGTTATCATGTCCGTATGTGTCATTTATACTTTTGAAATTGTCTATGTCAAGCATTACAAGTCTGAGGATATCGTTAGGACGGTGACTTGTTATCTTTGAAGAAGCCTGTTCCATAAAATGACCTCTGCTGAAAACACCGGTAAGATGGTCGTATTCAGTTTTCTGCTTGTATTTTACAGTTTCCTGTTTGTTTTCGCTGATTTCCTTTCTTGCACTCTCGACTTCTTTCTGCTTTTTCTTCAGCATTCGTTTGTATCTGGTGAGTGTAAGCAGAACAATGACAGCTGTAATCACGACTACTGCGATTAATTTTATATAATTTCGCCTTATAAAACTCGGAAAAGTCAGTCCGTTTATTGAGTACAGGTTTTCATTTACCTTTTTTCTGAGATTTTCCTGATTTATGGAGCACAGTGCGGTATCCAGGACATTGCACAGAGAGGTGTTTTCTTTTTTAAGAGCGAAGCAGTATTCGATTTTCTCGTCATAGTTTGTCTGCTTTAGTGATGCGAACTTTGAGGTGCTGTTCATACAGTAGTTTACTATATTGCTTTCGCATATAAATGAACTTACTTCGTCTTTTTTTACTGCATTAAGGCAACTGTTTACATCCGTATAATATACAATCTCCGTATCCGGATATCGTGCTGAGATGAACAGTTTCTGTACCGGACTGTTAGAGAGGACGGCTGTTTTTTTAAATATACTGTCGTTGTATTCACCCTTGTAGACAGTAACCATACGGTCACTGAGAAATGAATCCGTAAGTATGGCATCCTGATTTTCGAAACTCCATAAATCGTGGTATGCAGGGAATATAGCGTCAATCTCGCCGTTGTCAAGTGCACTGCGAAGGTCATCATAGGTTTTGTATCTTGCAGCACTTATACTCTTGCTTAGAAAACGTGACATCTCGGTAAACATTGAAACCATGACTCCGCTGGTTTCTTTTGTATTATTCTCCATATCACAGTAAGGCATATAGTTGTCAAGGAATCCAACTCTTATGGTATCATGACTGCTAAGCCATTTTCTGCCTTCTGATGAAATACTGTCCGCAGTAACAGGTTTTTTAAAATACAAATTAAAAAGTTCAGCACAGTAATACGGATTTTTGCTGAAAATAGTTTCCTGTGCGTCGTTTATTTCTCTGAGAAGTTCAGAAGAATTTTTTGAAACTGCCAGATAAAAATCGTTATCGTCCGCACCGGAGAGGTTATTTATTTCCGAAAATTCTGTTCCCATAGGAATATCCGGAAATAAAATTTTCTTCTCGCGTTCAGGTGTTTTCCCGATTCCTGCACAAAGATCTATACTGCCGTTTTCCAGCATGGCATATACTTCTTCAAAACTTCCGTATATATATTCGTATTTCCAGCCGGTATAGCGTGAGATTTCCTGATAATATTCATAAGCGTATCCGCTTTTTCTCTCACTGTCGGAGAAACCTTTCTGAAAACCTTCGTTATCATAGTAATATCCTACTTTAATTGTTCTTTCCTCTGCTTTGCTTGTATCCGTATCAGGTACTGCAGAAAAAAAGCACAAAACAGCTGCGAGGCAAATTATCTTTTTTCGTATAATCATTTCCCAACCCCCTGATATATGTTTAATAAAATTATACTATATGATATTAATGACTGTCAACTGTTATTGTTATACTATCGAAAAATCCGGGAGTCCCCGGATTTCCCTGTGTTTTTGGCTGTGTGATATGAATATAATATTGAATATTACTGGAAATTATGATATAATTCATAATACCTGACCAGGAAAATAAAAAAATTCCTTATTGACCCTTTAATTTTTTTAAATGTTATGATATAATAAAAATAAGCTTTTAAGGAGGATAAGGTATATATTGGTAAATAAAGATTTGTTAAAGGAAATAAAATTTATCATTGTCTGCTCGCTTTTTATGGATATTGTCCTTGTTGCGGCAGCCTCACTGTTTGTTTCATTTGTACAGGCAATGACCGGTGCAGTTCTGGGAACGGTTTTACTTTCTGCAGATATGTTTTTACTTTCTTTAAGTGTTCAGAGCGTTGCTAAGGGTGCAAGGAGAGGAAAAAACGGAACAGCAAAGATGATAGCTCATTATCTGCTTAGAATTATGTTTCTGGCTGCTGGTCTTTACGCTGCATTAAAACTGTCTTTTGTTAGCATAATATGTACAGCAATACCTTTATTTTACCCAAAGGTAATTTATCCTTGCAAAGCTATTTTCAGTAAGAAGGAGGGATAGGTATTGGGTTTCAAATTGGGTTCAGAAGAAGTGGTTGTAAACGGTCCTAAGGTCGCTTTTAAGGTATTCGGTCTTAATGTTACTGAAACAGTAATACTTAGCTGGGTTGTTATGGCAGTGATAATCGGACTTGTTCTGTTTATGACTCACAATATGTCAAAGGATAACCCCAGCAAAAAGCAGGTTGTCGCCGAATGGATAGTTGAGACAGTTAATGGTATGGTAAGAGATTCGATGGGTTCGAAGAACCTTGTCTATGCACCGTACATGGCTACGATATTCTCGTTTTCAATCTTCGGAAGTCTTATCAGCGTACTTGGTTTAAGACCGGTAACAGGGGACTTCAGCACAACTCTTGCATGGGCGCTTATTACGTTTTTCATGATACAGTATGCAAAGATTAAAAACGACGGTATCCTCGGATATTTCATCGGATTTTCAAAGCCTATAGCACTTCTCACACCGATTAATATCATAAGTGAGCTTGCTACACCGGTTTCAATGAGTATCCGTCACTTCGGTAACGTTGCCAGTGGTATCGTTATTACCCAGCTTTTGTACTTTGCTCTGACCGGACTTTCACATGCAATTGGTCTGAGCGTGTTCCCGGTATTTACTATCGGTATACCAGCCGTCCTGTCAGTTTACTTTGATTTGTTCACAGGCTTTATGCAGGCATTTATCTTTACAATGCTAACTATGGCTAACGTAGGTGCAGCTTACCCTGAAGAAGAACAAAACTGACAGATACAGGATGTATGTTATTACCGCAGAAAAGATACATCCTGCTATTTACTAATAGTTAATTTCTGAAAAATGATTAAATTATTATGCGGAGAAACGGAGTTTATTATGGAAAAAGCAATCGTATTAGCAGCTTCAGCAATCGGAGCAGGCCTCGCAGCTATCGCAGGTATCGGACCTGGTATCGGTGAAGGTTTTGCAGTTGGTAAGGCTTGTGAAGCCATCGGACGTCAGCCTGAATCATCAGGTGCAGTAACAAGAACAATGTTTATCGGTTGTGCTGTTGCCGAATCAACAGGTATTTACGGTCTCGTAATTGCCCTTATTCTTCTCTTTGCAAATCCATTCTTAGGAAAACTTTAATACTGAATAAAACCGAAAGGGTGTTGACAATATGTATGCAAACGGATTTTTGTCATTTCTGTCTATTGACTATGGCACGATCATACTTGTGCTTATTAACACCTTCATTCTCTTCCTGGTAATAAAGCATTTCCTTTTTGGCAGAGTAAACAAGATAATTGAGGAACGTCAGGCTGATGTCAGGAAAACATATGAGGAAGCTGACAAAAGCATGGTACATGCAAAAGAACTCGAAACAAACTACAACGAACTCCTTTCATCAGCAAAGGATGAATCTGCTGAGATAGTTAAGAACGCAACCAAAAAAGCTCAGGTACGTTCAGATGAGATAATCAGCAATGCCAAGGCAGAAGCAGGCAGCATTATTTCACGTGCTAACGAAGAAATCGCACATGAAAAGCAGCGTGCTATGAGCGAAATGAAGAATGAGATTTCAAGTATTGCGATGATGATGGCTGAAAAGATTATCCAGAAGGAAATCAGCCAGAAGGATCATGAAGCATTAATCAATGATTTTATTGAAAATGTGGGTGATGAGGCATGGCAGCAGAAGTAGCTAAGCTTTATGCAGATGCGCTGTTTGAAATTTACCTTGAAGATGGTTCAGACGATAAGGTGCATAGTGACCTTAACGAATTTTCCGGAATATTCAGAGATAATCCGGAACTTACTGAACTTCTTGCAGCTCCTCTGCTTACAAGCGAAGAGAAAAAAGGTGTTGTCGAAAAAATATTTGACGACAGCAGTGTGGTATATGACTTTCTCTGTCTCCTTTGTGACAAGGGCAGAGCCGGTTATTTTGAGGAGATAACCGAAGTTTTCAATAAAAAATACAATGACTATAAAAACATCGCTGATGTGTCGGTTATTACAAGTATTCCGCTTACTGAAGATTTAAGAAACAGGCTTATCAAAAAGCTTGAAACAAAACTAAACAAGACAGTTGTTCTCAATGAAAAAACTGATGCTTCAATAATTGACGGAATTATAGTTGAATATAACAACAAGAGAATCGATAACAGCGTCCGCGCCGGACTGGAACACCTCAGATCAGCAGCTGCAGACGCGGAATTAAGTTAAATTAATAAAGAAGAAGGTGTACTGATTGAATTTACGCCCGGATGAAATTACCGGTATCATAAAGGAACAGGTCAGAAACTACAAGAACAAGCTTGAACTTAGTGATGTAGGTACTGTTGTTACTGTTGGTGACGGTATTGCGAATATTCATGGACTTGACAACTGTATGTCAAACGAACTTCTTGAATTCGAAGGCGATGTATACGGCATGGCACTTAATCTTGAGAGAGATTTTGTAGGTGCGGTTATGCTCGGTTCAGATGCCGGAATAAAAGAAGGTTCTACAGTAAAGAGAACAGGTAAGATTGTATCTGTACCTGTAGGTGATGAACTTCTTGGAAGAGTTGTAAACGCTCTTGGCCATCCTATTGACGGAAAGGGAGCGCTGCTTACAAAAGAAACAGCTCCTATAGAACGTATTGCTCCTGGTATCATCACAAGAAAATCAGTTCACAAGCCGCTTCAGACTGGTATTAAGGCTATTGACTCGATGATACCTGTAGGAAGAGGTCAGCGTGAACTTATCATCGGTGACAGACAGACCGGTAAAACGACTATTGCTCTTGATACAATCATCAATCAGAAGGGCAAGGACGTTATCTGTATATATGTTGCTATAGGTCAGAAGAGATCTACAGTAGCAAATGTCGTTGAAACACTTACTAAGGCAGGTGCAATGGATTATACCATTGTAGTGGCGGCCTCTGCGTCAGAGCTTGCCCCTCTTCAGTATATTGCTCCTTATTCAGGTGTTACAATGGGTGAATACTTTATGAACAAGGGAAAAGATGTACTGTGTGTATATGACGACCTTTCAAAGCATGCTGTTGCATATCGTGCCCTTTCACTTCTGCTTAAGAGACCACCGGGACGTGAAGCGTATCCGGGTGACGTATTCTATCTCCATTCAAGACTGCTTGAACGTGCCTGCAGCCTTAATGAAAACTACGGCGGTGGCTCAATTACAGCCCTTCCGATTATTGAAACACAGGCAGGAGACGTATCTGCATACATTCCTACAAACGTAATTTCAATTACAGACGGACAGATATTCCTTGAGACAGACCTTTTTAATTCAGGTGTAAGACCAGCGGTAAATCCAGGTATCTCTGTATCCCGAGTAGGAAGTGCAGCACAGATTAAAGCAATGAAGAAGGTTTCTTCATCACTCAAACTTCTCTACTCACAGTTTAAGGAACTTCAGTCATTCTCCCAGTTTGGCTCTGATCTTGATCAGGATACAAAAGACAGACTTGAAAAAGGTGAACGCATAGTTGAGGTTCTCAAACAGGGCAGAAATTCGCCTGTAACTGTAGAAAATCAGGTTCTGATTATATATGCCGTTGTAAACAATTATCTTAAGGATATTCCGGTTGAGCTTATATCAGACTTTGAAGCGGAACTTTTCAGATTTGTCGAAGAGTCACATCCTGATATCATAAGCTCAATATCTGAAACCAAAGAGCTCACAAAGGATAACGAGGAAGCACTCAAGGATGTTCTTAAAACATTTATTGAAAAATATATGGCTGATAAAAAATAATCAGCATTCCTTTATCGGAGGTGACAGATAAATGGCTTCGGCTAATATGAAAGATATAAAGCGAAGAATCAAGAGTGTAAAAAGCACTTTGCAGATAACAAAAGCAATGGAACTTGTTGCCTCATCAAAATTTCGCAAAGCGAGGGAAAAGGCTGACAGTGCCAAGCTTTTCTTTGATGCACTATACAATACAATGTGGGAAATAACTGCAGAGAATTCAACATTTGAATCAATTTATTTTTCCGGCAGGGAAGTAAAAACTGTTATGTTTATTGTTATTGCCGGAGACAGAGGTCTTGCAGGAGGATATAACGCAAATGTATTAAGACTTGCTGAATCAAAAATAAAGAAAATTCAGAAAGAATGCAGTACAGTAGTGATCCCAATCGGCAGAAAAGCTGTAGAATACTTTACCAAAAGGGGATACAGGGTTGTTGCCGCATATGAAAATATTGCAGAAAATATCCGGATAAGCTCAGCCAAGGAGATTGCAGACAAGGTTATGGCTGCTTTCAGAAACGGCAATACTGACAGAGTAGAGCTTATTTACACAGATTATGTTTCACCTCTTGTACAGGAGGCGAAATCCAAAAGTATTATTCCGCTTGAAAAACCAGCAGAGGAAAAAAGGAAAAATGTTCAGACATCATATGAACCATCACCGGAGAAACTGTTTGACATAATTATGCCGCAGTATATAGCAGGTGTGCTTTATGGTTCAATAGCTAATTCATTTGCATCAGAACAGGCTTCAAGAAGAACTGCGATGGAAAATGCTTCTGACAATGCTGATGAGATGATAAATGATCTTTCACTTCTCTACAACAGAGCCCGTCAGGCTGCTATTACTCAGGAAATTACTGAAATAGTAAGCGGCGCAAACTCACAGGAATAATATAATGCGTTTTTTCATCGCATAATCTTTTGAAAGGAAAGACTATAACTATGCAGAATATAGGAAAAATAGTTCAGATAATCGGTGCTGTAGTTGATATCAGTTTTCCGAAGAACAGTCTTCCAAGACTTCTGAATGCTATAGAGATTGATAACAACGGTACAAAGCTTACAGTTGAAGTTGCTCAGCATATTGGTGATGATGTAGTCAGATGTATTGCCATGAGTACAACAGACGGTCTTGTAAGAGGAATGGATGCTGTTGATACAGGCAGTCCGATAAAAGTTCCTGTCGGACGTGAAACGCTTGGCCGAATCTTCAATCTTCTCGGTGATCCGGTTGACGAAAAGGAAGCACCGCAAACACAGGAGAGATGGCCTATACACCGTGAAGCACCTTCATATGAAGAACAGACAGCTTCTTCGGAAGTTCTTGAAACAGGTATCAAGGTTATCGATCTTATCGCGCCATACCTTAAAGGTGGTAAGATAGGTCTTTTTGGCGGTGCAGGTGTTGGTAAGACAGTTCTGATTCAGGAACTCATTAATAACGTAGCAAACCAGCATGGTGGTATTTCAGTATTTACCGGTGTTGGAGAAAGAACACGTGAAGGAAATGACCTTTACAACGAAATGACAGAAAGCGGAGTTATAGACAAGACAGTTCTTGTCTATGGTCAGATGAACGAGCCGCCTGGAGCAAGAATGAGAGTAGGTCTTTCAGGACTTACAATGGCTGAGTATTTCAGAGATGTTGAAGGACAGGACGTTCTCCTGTTTATTGACAATATCTTCAGATTTACACAGGCTGGTTCGGAAGTTTCAGCACTTCTCGGACGTATGCCTTCAGCCGTTGGTTATCAGCCTACACTTGCCACAGAGATGGGTGCTCTTCAGGAGAGAATCACATCTACAAATAAGGGCTCAATTACATCAGTTCAGGCGGTTTATGTACCAGCCGATGACCTTACCGACCCGGCTCCGGCCACAACCTTTGCTCATCTTGATGCTACAACAGTTCTTTCGAGACAGATCTCATCACTTGGTATTTATCCGGCCGTTGATCCGCTTGAAAGTACATCAAGAATTCTTACACCTGAGATAGTAGGTGAAGAACATTATGAAGTAGCAAGATCAGTCCAGAGTATTCTTCAGAGATATCGTGAACTTCAGGATATCATTGCTATTATGGGTATGGATGAACTTTCGGATGAAGATAAGCTTATCGTAAGTCGTGCAAGAAAGATTCAGAGATTCCTTTCACAGCCATTCTCTGTTGCTGAACAGTTTACAGGTATGAAGGGCAAGTATGTTCCGATAAGGGAAACAATCAGAGGATTCAGAGAAATAATCGAAGGTCTGCATGATGATCTTCCGGAATCAGCATTCCTTTTCGTAGGAACAATCGATGAAGCTGTTGAAAAGGCAAAATCCGAAAAGGGTGATGAATAATGGCTTCGTTCAGATTACAGATAATTACACCGGACAGAATTTTTTATGATGATCAGGCAGAAAGGCTCATCGTAAGAACTACCGAAGGTGAGATGGGCGTGCTTGCAAGACATGAAAATTTTGCAGGAGCACTTCCTTCCGGACCGGTAAAGATAATGAAAGACGGTACGTACAGAGTAGCAGCTTTGTCGAGTGGCGTAATTAAAGTTTCGGAAGACAAGACCACCATAATTGCTGAAGCAGTAGAGTGGGCTGACGAGATTGATATCGACTGGGCCAACAGATCTGCAGAAGAAGCTCGGGAAAAGTTAAAGAACAAACAGAGTGAAAAGGAAATGCGATATGCAGAACTTAAACTCAAGAGAGCTCTTAACCGTATCAATGTCCATTCAGGTAATTACAAATAGTCGTATTAAGATGTGTACAGTTCATATATGTGCACATCTTTTTTACTTAGATAACGCTTTATCAGACAAAAGTTATTACAAATATAATAATGGAAAAAAAATAATTCGACACAATGCCTATTAATTCGAGAAAAGCAATGTTTAAATCTGTGCAACATTCCGATTGACTATGTTCATTGTTAGTGGTAAAATGTATAGAGAAATTATTATAGGAGGTTATATTCACATGGTTGAATTTACACAGTGGAATGGATTCAAAGGCACAAAGTGGAAGCAGGAAATTGACGTTCGTGACTTTATCCAGAAAAACTACACACCTTATGATGGCGATGAATCATTCCTCGCAGGTCCTACAGAAGCTACAGACAAGCTCTGGGGCAGACTTCAGGAACTTCAGAAGGAACAGAGAGCAAAGGGCGGTGTACTCGATTGCGAAACAGAAATCGTAACAAGCCTTACAGCTTATGGTCCTGGATATATAGATGAATCTCTCAAGGATCTTGAAAAGATTGTTGGTCTCCAGACTGACAAGCCTCTCAAGAGAGCTTTTATGCCTTACGGTGGTATCAAGATGGCTCAGCAGGCTGCTGAAAGCTACGGATACAAGGTAAATGAAAAGTATGACCAGATTTTCAACGAATATCATAAAACACATAACCAGGGTGTATTCGATGCTTACACACCTGAGATCAGAGCTGCAAGAAACAGCCATATCGTAACAGGTCTTCCTGACACATATGGTCGTGGACGTATTGTAGGTGACTACAGAAGAGTTGCTCTTTACGGTATTGATTTCCTCATCAAGGAAAAGGAAGCAGATAAGGCTAACTGCGGCGACGGAACAATGACAGATGAAATTATCCGTCAGAGAGAAGAACTTACAGATCAGATCAGAGCTCTTCAGGGTATGAAGGATATGGCTAAGATTTACGGTTACGATATTTCACAGCCTGCTCAGAATGCCAAGGAAGCTGTTCAGTGGCTGTACTTCGGTTACCTCGCAGCTATCAAGACACAGAACGGTGCTGCTATGTCAGTAGGACGTGTATCTACATTCCTTGATATCTACATCCAGAGAGATCTTGAAGCTGGTACAATTACAGAATCAGAAGCTCAGGAACTTATCGACCACATGGTTATGAAGTTCAGAATGGTTAAGTTCGCAAGAATTCCATCATACAATGAACTCTTCTCAGGTGACCCTGTATGGGCTACACTCGAAGTTGGCGGTATCGGTATGGATGGTCGTCACATGGTTACAAAGAACGACTTCCGTTTCCTC